>NZ_CAKJTM010000017.1:0-4326 GCF_917627345.1 Protofrankia sp. CiP3
AACTGGAACTACACGATCAAGGCCTTGCCGGACCAGGACGCGACACGCCCGAACAGCCGGGAGTAATTTTTACGCGAGCCATTAACTGGAGTCCCCTGGTCGTGATCCCACCCCTGGTTGGTCAGCCGCCGCACCTACCTCCCGGCCGGTACCGGGCGGCCCTCGACGAGGTCTTGGAGCGTTTCGTGGACGGCTTCCCCGGATCGTCGACCCGCCGGGAGATCTGGGACGGCTTCGTCGCCTACCTGCGGATCTGGGCCGACATCGAGGAGCGGATGCGGCCTCATCTCGGGGACGACGCGCTGCTGAGCGTGGTATGGCTCGCGGGCAGCTTCATCTCGGAGAAGCTCGATCCACACAACCTGGACCTGTCGGTGATGGTCGGTTACGACGCCATCCAGAAGTGCAAGGGCAAGCCGGGCGCCAAGAAGCTCGTCGAACTGGCGAACCGGGAGAAGATGCTGAAGCAGTTCCGGCTCAGCCCGATCCTGATCCGCTACCGCTACGTGCAGAGTCCGTTCCGGCTTCAGAACCTGGCCCCGGGGCCGGAGCTCGACTACGCGCTGAACCGTGGGGCGTTCGACGACTTCTGGCAGAGAACCCGGCCGGTCGGCGAGCCTAAAGGCCCGCCGACCAAGGAGAGCGGCGCGCTGAGCCGCGGCTACCTGGAGGTGGAAGTATGAGACGAGACAATCTTGAACGGTTGTCCAGTCCAGCCGCCCGCCGGATGGCCGACGACTACCTCAGCCAGGCCGGCGACGATGCCGACGCGTCCGATGTCGATCTCGTCGAGGCGCTGGACCGCAGCTTCGCGGAAGCGCTGTCCGCCTACGATCCGGACGCGGTGACCGCCCGGTTCCTGTCGCTGAGGTTCAGCGGGGACAGGGTCAACGGCCGGCTGCCCGAACGGATCGTCGAGGAGGTCCTCGCCGCGTTCCGCAAGGAGCTCAGCGCAGCGATGCCTTCGGCGAGCCAGGCCGACCTCCAGCTCGACCTCGTCGGCTTCTCGCGGGGCAGCGCGGTGCTCCACCTCGCCCCTGCCCCCGTTCCCGCCGAGCCGGCGGATGAGGGCAGCCAGCTCGCGCTTCCCATGGCGGACCCCGTTGACAGCGCGGTCCGCTCTGTCGCGGACCTGCACGACGCGGCCGAAGGCCAGCAGGACATGCGACGGTTCGCCGACAGGACGGACCTGCTCCACGCCTTCGTCGCCCTGACCGATGCGCTGGAACGACACGATGTCGACCTAGACGTGATCTGGCGGTCCTCGTCCGGCACCAGCCGCCGGGCCACGCTCACGGAGCTCGGCCGCGCGCATGTCCGCAGGAACCTCGAACGGCGAGAGTCGGTCGACCAGCGTTTCTTCACGGGACGCGTCGTCGAACTCAACATCAACGGTTCGTTCTCCCTCAAGCTCGGTGTCGCGAAGAACAGCCCGCGCATCGACGTTGATGTGAACAGCGAGGAACGCCTCCTCAGTCTCGGCCTGGGACTCGGCGAGACCATCACCGTCACCGTCTCCCGCGCCGTCGAACACACCAACCTGGGAATCACCTCGAAGAGCCGGTACAGCCTGCTCTCAGTCGACTCACGTTTCACGAGTGTCGACGGGCCGTAACAGGCAGATTTCTTCCGGTGGGTCGACTCGTTCAGATCTGGAGAACCTCCGCAAACGCTTGCTCATCGGCGCAGGCACTGCGCGCAGCCTGGTCGCGCAGTTGCGCAGCGACACCGAGGCAACGTTCGGCACTCGGCACCAGCCAGCAGCGGGACAGCTTGACACCGTCGAGCACCCACGGCTGACCGGAGGACGCGGGCGACATCTGGGTCGACAGCGAGTCGCTGTGGCCCGCCGGCCTCGCGGTGCTGCTCGCGGAACCGCCGGGTGGGTGAGAGCTGCTGGGCGGCGGCCATGTGGGTGGCGAGGATGCGGTCTCGCCGCTGGCCTCGCCGTCGCCTGTGCCTGCCGGTCGTGGTCTGCGCGGTCACGGCGATGACAGCGATGACAGCGATGACGGTCCTGCCTAGCTAGGGCGACAGGGTCTGCCAGACCATTGCGTACGGCGCCGACCT
Source organism: Protofrankia sp. CiP3 (assembly GCF_917627345.1). Lineage (NCBI taxonomy): Bacteria > Bacillati > Actinomycetota > Actinomycetes > Frankiales > Frankiaceae > Protofrankia > Protofrankia sp. CiP3. Next base: position 2,071 of record NZ_CAKJTM010000017.1, read on the forward strand.
GGAGGATTCACCGCCGACAACACAGACCCATCTGGTGCGGGCCGGCTTCAGTCGTCGCGCCCGGCACCGCGATCGGGTGCGCTCATGTCTCCCGTCCCAGGCGTGCCACGCAGGTACGCGGTGCCCTTCGGAGCGGCTGCCGGCGGTTCGAGGAGCGTGACGTTTGTGGGCACCGCGCCGCCGTCGAACACCTTCTTCCCGACGCCGAGCACGATCGGGTGCACCCAGAGGTCGAGACGGTCGAAGAGCTTCTCGCGCAGGAGGGTCTGCACCAGGTTCAGGCTCCCGACGACCTTCACGTGCTCGTGCCGGGCACGGATCTCGCGCACTGCGCCGGCCAGATCCGGGCCGAGCTGCGTGGACTCGGCCCACAAGAGGCCGGGCTTGCCGCGGGAGGCCACGTACTTCGGGACGCTGTTGGGTCGACGTCACCGAGGTGTCGGGTCCTGCGGACGACAGACAGGCGAGCAGGCTCGTGGACGGGGTGGACGCTGCCATAGCGGGCAATTGCACGTTGCTCTCAGTGAAGGAGTAAAGCGGCACCGGAAGCGGCTGCCCGTTGCGCGTGCTGACCTCGGGCTGCGTCTGGCGGCACCTGCTGTCGTCGTCCGGGCTAATCGCCGCCGACGGCGCACCGCCGCTTCCATGCCTGGACCTAGCGGGCTGCGGCCCCGGCTGCACCGGGCGGCGGCGCTGCTCAGCCGGTCCACCACAGGCGTCCTACCAGCTACAACGCCCCCGAATGGAGGCGGTTCGCGCAACGGCAACCTGGACGTCCAAGCGGGGCTCGAACCGGCTGCCGAGGCGCTGACCAGCACCGATCCAAGCGCCTGGTCTCCAAGCGGTAGATCGCAAACCGCATTCGCGCAGGCCAGAAACATGATCAATAATGTGGTGGGGCGGGTGGGGCTCGAACCCACGACCGGAGGATTATGAGGACTATTCGGCTTAGAGCGCCCGGCAATAGGGGCGTGCTGAGCTGCATAGATGCAGCTCGCGCGGCACAGTCGGTGGCCGAGTACGCCGCTGTAAGGAGGTCGGTTGATCCGCGCTCCTGTGCGGGACGTCCCAGCGTTTGGTGGTGATCGCCGGCGGTGCCGTCAGGCTCGGTCCGGGTGGGCGCTGCCTAGGGCCGGCTGAACGGGCGCGGCACTGCGAGGCTGTGTCCTGATGCGGTGCGCGCACGCGGCCGTGCGCCTGGGATCTACGCTGGGACGAGTGGACCGCGGTCCACCGACGTCGTGGACGTCCGACGAGCAGACCTGGCCGGGAGGCGATGGTGACGACGGCCCTGCCGGAGGACAGCTGGCTGCGTGACCTGCGCCCGCAGCCCGCGCGCGTGACAGCCGCGGAGTATGAGGCGCTATCGGAGGAACTCGCACGGGCAATCGAGATCGTCGACGGCTACATCGTGTTCTGCGAGGCCCCCACCCCGGATCACCAGACCGCCGGCCGGCGGCTGGCCAACCTCCTGGAGCGGCACGCCCGGGACGCGGTGAAGTCAGGCCGGTTCGGCTGCCTGACGGTCAACAACGACGTGGACCTGCGGCTCCGCGACGTCCCACTGCTCAACCGCCGGCCCGACGTCATCCTCTACCGCTGCCTCGACCGCGACCGCGGCGAACGGCTCCGCGCCGAGCACGCCCTGCTCGTCATCGAGATCGTCTCGCCCGGCTCGGAGACTCAGGACACCACCGACAAGCTCGGCGAGTACGCCCGCGCGGGTATCCCGCACTACTGGATCACCAGGCTCGACAACGACGGCGTCACCAGCATCGAACGCTACGCACTCGACCGCGCCAGCATGCTCTACAAACACCTCGGCACCTTCATGAAGGACGAGGCCAGCGGCCCTCCCGAGATCACCAACCCCATCCCGATCACCATCACCTGGGACGACCTGACCTTCTGACCTACATCCGCCAGTAGCGCTGTCGAAGATCGTTGACGGCTCAGGATGGGCTGGCCGGCGTGGCGCACCAGCCGGCCGGGGACCAGGAGCAGGTCGCGGCGGAGACGGGCGGCGTGCGCGCGGCCGGTGTGCTGGTCGTAGCCGGTGATGGCCTGCAGCAACGCGGAGATCCAGCCGGCGAGGATCGCCGCCCACATCCGGGAGTGCCCGAACAACGGTGTGACAGCCAGCGCCAGCGGGCCGTTTCCGCAGGTGGAGGCCCCGTTGTTGACAGCTACCGGAAGATCCTCTGATAGTCCCACAGCCGCAAGATCGAAAAGAATAAGAGCGCCCGACAATAGGGA
>NZ_CAKJTM010000017.1:4544-39570 GCF_917627345.1 Protofrankia sp. CiP3
CAGCGAGGTTCGCGCCCCGGGGAAGCAGTCCCCGATTTCTGGTCGTGACCAAGCGACGGGCGCCTGCTGCGCCGATCAGGAACGGGGTCAGCTGGCTGGGTGAACATCGACTGCGGCAGGATCGCCGACTCCGCAGCCAACACCAGCCATGCCGTCACCGCTGGTGGGGCCGGCGCCCGCCCGACCCGCGGCCCAGGGGCCAACATTTTTGAGAACGACCCCAGATACACCACATCGTCAGGGGCGTCGGCGCGCATCGCCCGCACCGCCCGCACCGGCTCACCCGTGAACGACAGCAGTCCGTATGGGCTGTCCTCAACCACCAGCACCCCCGATCGGCGGCACAGATCGATCACCTCGGCCCGCCGCGGCGCCATCAGCGTGATTCCGCCGGGATTCTGGAACGTCGGCACCGTGTATGGAAGTGCTCCTTGTCAGCTGTTCCCAGCGTCAGCCGTTCCCGGCCAAGCCTTCTGCCAGCTGGTTTTCCGACATGCGATCATTCGATTACGAACGCGCTGACGGCAGCCGACAACCAGGACGGCCGGCCCGGTCCCGGCTCCCCGGTCACCTGTCATCGGCATCTGTCATCGGCGCAGCAGCCCGCTGGCGAGATCCAGCATCTGCGCCGTCCGAGCGAGGGCCTCGCTCAGCCGCACAGCCTCGGTGACCGCCTTCTCGATGCCGACCAGCCGCCCGATCGCACCGCAGGCGGACGTGCGGCCGGCCTGCTGGCGGAACTGCCCGACAGCGGCCCGCGCGGTGTCGATCGAGCCACGGACCCCGATGAGCCGTGACAACAGGCTGGGCCTGACGCCAGGCGTCCCGGCCGGGAGGAGAGCCTCACCAACCGTGGCAATGGCCGGCAGCCCGACCGCGGCGAAGTCGTTGACCGCCACCGCCATCAACCGCGTCGTGTGAACGGGGCAACCGACCAGCGGTGCCCGGGCAGCCAACGCGAAGACCAGGCCGCCGGTGAGACGCCTGGCCGCGGCCGTCTCGCGGACGACCTCATTCGTCGTCTGGCGCAACCGGGCCACGGACATCCCGCGACCGGCGGACAACTCACGTTCGAGCTGACCGAGCTGGGTCTGGGCGATCCGCAGGTGTGACTGCGCCAGCCGACCGCGGACCACTACCCAGGCGGTGGCCACGGCAACCAGCAACAGCACGATCACAATCGCGACCGCCAGGACGCGAAGCCTCGAGAAGCGCCGGCCCCAGCGGGACCGCGGGCGCTGGAAGATCGTCTCGGTGGCCAGCCCCGGTTTCATCTACTAGCGCTTGCGCCGGTGGGATCCGGTCGTTTTCGCGTCAAGCGCCAACGGGGTCGTCAGCTCCGCCGACAGATCACCGCCAGCCCCGACGCCGCCAACCGGATGCTCCATGGTGCGCGATTCGGCCGCATCGTCAGCTGGGCCCCCGGCGGCACCGTCGGGATCGTCAGCCGACTCACGCTGGGTAGCGATCCTTATGCCCTCAGCGTGGCCCTCACCGCTTCTCCCCGGGTCGACCACGCTCTGCTGGGCAGCGGCTCTGTGTCTGTTCCGCCGGCCCGGCCCCATCCTGAGCTGGGTGTACCCGCTGTAGGAGGGATAGCCGTAGTACATAGCGTCCAGCCCTTTGGTGGGAATCATGTTGTGTACGACCCCCAGCACCCGCGCGTCCACCGCCCGCAGCACCTCGGCGGCCCGGGCCAGCTGTTCCCGCCGGGTCCGACCGTTGCGGACGACCAGCAGGGTGCCATCCACCTGCGCGGCGAGCACAGCCGCGTCGGTGACTGGGAGCAGCGGTGGGGCGTCGATGAGCACGATGTCGAAGTGGCTGGACAGCTCGCGGAGCACCTCGCCCATGCCGCGGGACCCGAGCAGCTCGCTGGGGTTGGGCGGCAGCGGCCCGCTGGGCAGGACCTCCAGCCGGCCACCACCATCACCCCATGGCAGCAGCACATCATCAAGATCAACAGCGCCGATCAGCACGGAGGTGAGACCGGCGGCGGTCTCGATCCCGAGGTACTCTCTGAAGGACGGTCTACGCAGGTCCGCCTCGACCAGCGCCACCCGTGCCCCGGCCTGCGCGAGGATGATCGCCAGGTTGCAGGTCGTCGTTGTCTTGCCCTCCGCGGACGTCGCGCTGGAGACCAGGATGACGCGTGCCGGCATGTCCACATTGGCGAACCGCAGGTTCGTCCGGAGCTGGCGAAACGCCTCCGCGCGCGCTGACTGCGCGTCCAGCGGCCCCACCAGGGGGTAGCGTGCGCCCGCGGTGTCGAAGGCGACCGCGCCGAGCGTTGCCAGGCCGGTCGCCGCGGTGATGTCGGCGTCGGTCCTGACGCTCGTGTCGAGCCGCTGACGGAGCACAGCCGCACCGATGCTCACGAGCAGGCCCAGGAGGGCACCCAGGGAAATGGTCCGCACGGGTTTCGGCGACACGGGCTCGGTCGGCAGCTTCGCCTTCTCCCACACGTTCACCCGCACCGACGGCAACTTGTCGGGAGCCGGCGTCTCGATCTGCGCGACAGCCTCGGAAAACACCTCGCCCACCGCGTCCGCGAGCGCCTGAGCGCGCCTGGCGTCGCCATCCGTCACGGTGATCCGCAACAGCACCGTGTCCGGGACGGCTTCAGCCTTGATCTTGGCCTGGAGGCTCCGTGACGGCATATCAAGACCGAGCCTGGCGACGGCCCCCGCGGCGATCCGATCGCTGGCAACAAGATCGACATAGGACTTCACCCGCTGCTGGGACAGCAGACCGCCCTGATAGGCCGATGTCGCGCTGTCGGTGCCGTCTGACGACACCACCACCAGAGTCTCCGCGGCGGCGTAGGCCTTCGCCTCCCGCCAGGTGGCAGCCGCGGCGACCAGAGCGCCAAGCATGACACAGACCACCAGAAGCGGCCAACTCCGGCGGAGCGCTCTGACGTAGTCCCGAAGTTCCACCAACAGACCTGTCCTCTCCGGGCAAAACATCCTAGTTATCGCAGCACGACGCTGCGCAACCAACATACTCGCTCCGCATCCATGTACTTACCATCAGTAGTTATTACGCTGTGGAGTCATGCAGAAACAGAAGACTTTTGGCCCCCAAGAGCTCCGGTGGTGGCAGGCGGTCGCCCGGCTGTCCCTGTTGGACCTGCGCTGGCGGGTCGGCCTCCAGATCGGTGTCGACGCGGCGTGCCTGGTACTCGGCCTGAGCGCGGCCTACCTCGCCCGGTTCGGCCAGCCGCCCGTGGCCGACGCCGGATTCTGGGTGATCGCCGTTCTCGCGGCCTGCCTGCTCTACGTCACCGGCACAGCTCTGCACCTCTACCTTGGGCGGTACCGGTTCGGTGGCTTCGACGAGGTACTCGCCCTGACCTGCTCGGTCGGGCTGGCCACGCTCGGGATCGTCGTCGTCGACGCCGGCATCAGCCGGCCCGGGCCGCTGCCGGTGGGCGTCCTGCCGCTGGCGGGCGCTGTCGGTCTCGTCGCGATGTTCGGCATCCGTTACCTGTGGCGGCTGGCCGAGAAACGCGGCCGACGCTCACAGCGTCCCGATACCGAGCCGATCATTGTTTTCGGTGCGGGTGACGGGGCCGACCGCGTGCTGGCCTCGATGCTGCACACCCCGGACAGCCCGTACCTGCCGGTGGCCCTGCTCGACGACGATCCCCGCACCTGGAACCTGGCCCTGAGCGGGGTGCGGGTACGCGGCGGACGGGAGGCCATCGCCACGGTCGCCAACCAGACCGGCGCGCGTACCCTGCTGGTAGCCATCCCGAGCGCCGACGCCACGCTGCTACGGGAGATCACCGAGGTCGCCGAGGACGCGGGCCTCACCGTCAAGGTGCTCCCGCGGGTGGTGGATCTCATCGACGGGCGCGTGGACGTGCGCGACATCCGCGACCTCGACCTCACCGATCTGCTGGGGCGTTGCCAGATCCAGACCGACGTCTCCTCGGTTGCGGGCTATCTCACCGGTAAACGGATCCTGGTCACCGGAGCCGGCGGCTCGATCGGTTCCGAACTGTGCCGCCAGATCCACCGCCACCAGCCCGAAAAAATGATCATGCTTGACCGGGACGAATCGGCCCTACGGGCCGTCCAGCTGTCCATCCACGGCCAGGCGATCGCCGACGACGAAGCCGTGGTGCTGTGTGACATCCGGGACGTCGAGGCTGTCGACGCGCTGTTCGACCGGCACCGTCCACAGGTGGTCTTCCACGCCGCCGCGCTGAAACACCTGCCGCTGTTGGAACGCTTCCCCGGCGAGTCGATCAAGACCAACGTCTGGGGGACGCTCGCGATCCTCGACGCCGCTGTCGCTGTCGGCGTCGAACGCTTCGTCAACATCTCAACCGACAAGGCCGCGAACCCGACGAGTGCCCTGGGCTACTCCAAACGAATCACCGAACGCCTGACCGCCCACGTCGGCCAGCGTGCGCGTGGGGTATTCGTCAGCGTCCGGTTCGGTAACGTGCTGGGCAGCCAGGGCTCCGTACTGAGGATCTTCGCCAGCCAACTGGCGGCCGGCGGTCCGCTCACGGTCACGCATCCGGATGTCACCCGTTACTTTATGACCGTCGAGGAGGCCGTGGAGCTTGTCATCCAGGCTGGCGCGCTGGGTGGCAACGGTGACGTCCTCGTGCTCGAGATGGGCCAGCCCGTGCGAATCGCCGATGTCGCCAAACGCCTCGCGACCCGGGCGGCGCGCCCCGTCGAGGTGATCTACACGGGGCTCAGCGCCGGCGAAAAACTGCACGAGGAGCTCTTCGACGACAACGAGCACGACATCCGCCGCCATCACCCCCTGATCTCCTACGTGTCGGCGCCGCCGGTCGAGCGGCGGCACATCCTCGATCTCGACCCATGGGGACAGCCGGAAAGCGCCAGGGCCGCGCTGCGCCAACTCGCCCGCTGCGAGGATCTCGGCCTCCAGCCGCGCTTGGAGGCCGAGATACCCGTCCAGCCCCGACCGGGCCAGACGCCCACCGCGGTCGCCAACGAACAGTGACGCGCCAACGAACAGTGACACGCGAACTACGCCGACGTCGCCACCGACATGACCTTGACGAGCGCATCGGAGGCGTCGGAGATGTCGGACAGGTCGAGGGCCGGATGCACGAGGAGGGCGATCGCCGTACGCCCCAGCTCCCTGGCCACCGGCAGGGACGCCGCGGGGCGCCACCGCGCGGGCACAGCCGCCTCCCGGTACACCTCCCGAGGGCAACCGGTGAAGCAGGGGACTCCCTCCGCCCGGACAGCCGCCACGACCCGATTGCGGTCCCAGCCGTCGTGGAGCAGGTCAGTCCGCACAAACGCATACCAGCGGTAGTAGGCGTGGCCGACGTGAGAGGGGGGCGAGACCAACCGCAGCGCCGCTACATCGCGGAGCCGCAAGGCGAGCAGCAGGGCGTTGTCCCGGCGCCGCTCGACCATCTCCGGCAGGTGCGGAAGCCCTGCCCGGCCTACCGCCGCGGCCAGTTCGTGCATGCGGGCATTCGTGCCGAAGCCGCCATGGGCGAGCGGTGAGCCGCCGCCCTGCTCCCAATCGAGATCATCGGACCCGTCACCGCCGAGGTCGTCTGTTGACAGGCCGTCCGGCTCCGGCCTCGGTTCGGCCCCCGCGTCCACGACCGCGAAACGCCGCCCCTGCTCCTTGTATGACCAAGCCGCCCGGTACAGTGCCGCGTCGTCAGTGGTGACCATGCCGCCCTCACCAGCGGTGCTCAGAATTCTATCGTAGCCGAATGACCACACACCGATATCGCCTCGCGTCCCGACCGATCGGCCTCGCAGTGTGGCTCCGTGCGCCTGGCCGCAATCCTCGATGACAGCGAGTCCACGGGTTCGGGCCAGGCCCCGCAGCGCGTCCATATCCGCCGGCCAACCGGCCAGGTGAACGGCGACGACAGCACGGGTCCGCGCGGTGAGCACCCGGCGGACACAGTCAACGGTGATCGTCTGTGACTCAGCGTCCACATCGGCGAAGACCGGACGGGCGCCGAGAGCGGCGACGCAGTTGACCGGCGCGATGGTCGACCGCGCCGGCACCACCACCTCATCCCCCGGCCCGACCCCGACCACCCGCAGGGCGATCTCCAGGGCAACCGTGCCGTTGGCCACAGCCACCCCATGACACGCGCCAACGGCTTCGGCGAACTCGCGTTCAAAACGCCTGCCCTCGCGGCCCGTCCAGTAGCTGACGTCGCCCCTGCGCATGGTCGCCGTCGCCGTGGCGATCTCCTCAGGACGAAAGACGGGCCATCGCGGATACGGCCTGTCACGAACTGGCTGTCCGCCGTCGACGGCTAGCCGGGACGTTGCCAAGATGCCAATAACGTCACCCCTAGTTTCTTTTATATCTCTCTTAGTAATATCACAGCAGTTACGCCAACAGCACCGCCGAGGGGTGTCCAGTTGGAATCATCCGCCCCGCGCGCCATCCCGCGACCGCTGGCGATGTATGAGACCGTCGTCGTTTTACCGTTGCCCCAAGACCCCCGGCCCGGGAGATTGACCAGGTCCGCACATACGATCATCCAACACAGGAGAATGGGCAGGTGAACCCTCAGTGGGAATCGCGGCTCCGCGTGCGCGACACGACCCGGCCGGAGGCGTTACGCGCTACCAGCTCGCTCACTCTATTCATGATCATAATCATGGCGACAGTCCTGACCGGCTGTGGCGCGGCCACGCCCCGGTCATCAGTCCGGGTCCCGTCCGATCTGATCCCACTCTTCCAGGAGGCCGCGACCGTCTACGGTGTGCTCACCGCCGCGCAGCTCGCCGGTCAGGCACGGGTGGAAAGCAAGTTCAACCGGCTGGCCGTATCCGCCGCCGGTGCTCGAGGCCTTATGCAGTTCCTGCCCGAGACCTGGAAACAGTTTGGTATCGACGGCAACGCCGACGGGATGGCGAATCCCCTGGATCCGGCGGACGCCATCCCGTCCGCCGCGCACTATGAGGCCCACCTGGCCGACGTCGTCCAGAAGCTGCCCGGCGACCGCGTGTCGCTGATTCTCGCCGCGTATAATGCTGGACCCCAGGCCGTCCGTGACGCTGGCGGCGTCCCCGACTTCGGCGAGACCAGGGCGTATGTCGCCAAGGTCCACAGCTGGGCCAGCCGTTTTAATGATCAGTTGTAGACAATCGCTGCCAGGCTTGATTGTCACCCCGGCGTCCGTCGCGTGCCGCCTGCACATCCCGCGGTCCGCGCAAGACAGGGATCCGGGCCATGACACATGCGTCAGCGATTTGATGGAGGAGACATGTTCGATGGTGGTGAGCGGCGTTCCAGCTCCGGCCCAGCAGCCGGGATCACTACACCGCGCAACCGGTGACGCAGCCGGCCACGGGCAGCGACGCTCCTTCGGCCCGGAACGCGGCCGTCGGGTCCCTGCCCGAGCAACAGGTGGCCCCTACCACGGCCGAGGAGATCATCCGGCGGATAGAACGATCCAGCGGCATGCTCGCGAGCCGCGCCGTGGTACGCATGCACGACGTCCTGCCCTGGTTCTCGAATATGTCAGCACGCCACCGGGCCGACATCCAGATGGTGGTGCAGGCCGGGATCTCGTCCTTCGTGGAGTGGTGCCGGCGGCCCGAACACGCCCGGGAGCTGTCCGGAGACGTCTTCCGGGTCGCCCCCCGCGATCTCGTTCGAGCGGTCACCTTCCGCCGGCTGGTCGATCTCGTACGGGTGGCTGTCGAGGCGATCGAGGCCGAGGTACCTGCCCTGGCCGGCCCCGAGCACGAGCAACGGCTGCTGGCCGATGTGCTGCGCTACTCCCGTGACATCGCCTTCGCCGGCGCGGTCGTCTATGCCCGCGCCGCTGAGGAGCGCGGTGCCTGGGACGCCCGGCTGGAGGCGCTCGTCGTCGACCATGTCGTGCGCGGCGAGGTGGAACGGGCGCTGCCGTCGCGCGCGGCGGCACTGGGATGGCGCAACCCGCCCGCGGTCGCTGTGATCATCGGGGACGCCCCGGACCGCTCCCCCGAGGTCGTCGTCGACGAGGTCCACCGCCTCGGGCGCGGTGCCGGGCTGGAGGTGCTCACCGGTGTCCACCACGAACGCCTGGTTGTCATAGTCGGGGGTGACTTCGCCACCGGCCAGGCCGCGGCGCGGTCAGTCAGATCCGATGACCAGACCCAGCGTGCCCTGCTCGACGCCGCCGCCGCCCTGCTGCCCGCGTGGGGGCCCGGTCCGGTCGTCATCGGCCCGGTCGCGGCCGATCTGGCCGCGGCGGCATCCTCGGCGCATGCGGCGCTGGCCGCCGCCGACGTGGTCGCGGCGTGGCCGGCCGCTCCGCGACCGGTAACGGCACAGGCTCTCCTGCCTGAACGGGCGCTGGCCGGCGATACCGGGGCACGCCGGGCGCTGGTGGAGGAGGTCTACAACCCGCTGCGCGAGGCGGGAACACCGCTGCTGGCGACGGCCGGGGCCTACCTCGACCTCGGCGCCTCGCTGGAGGCCACGGCACGGGCGCTTTATCTCCACCCCAACACGGTCCGTTACCGGCTGCGTAAGGCCGCCGACGTCTGCGGTCTTGATCCGACAGATCACCGCGAGCGGTTCACCCTGCATGTGGCGCTCATCCTGGGTCGCCTGACCGCGGCCTGACCACAGACCGTCCGCAGGCCGACCCGCTGCGTAGTCATCCTGCGGGTTCCGCACCGGTCGGCACGGACGTCTTGCCATCACTTGTCGCCAGTGTCACGAAATTCCGCTCCAGCGGAGTAGATGCGGAACAAAGACGCGCGACGACCGAATCATTTTGTGGAGACCCCACAACGGGCTGACGGCACAACGGTGAGTGCCCGCCAGCGACAGACAGCGGCCGGGAAGGGTTAGGTAGTCCGGTGCTCGTTATCCTCGCTCCCGGTCAAGGTGCCCAGACCCCAGGTCAGCTGCAGCCCTGGCTCAAGATCGGCGGGATTGAGACACGGTTGCGGTGGTGGTCCGAGGCTGTCGGGATCGACCTCGTTGACGTCGGTTGCCACGCGTCCGCGGACACGATCCGGGACACGGCCATCGCTCAGCCACTGATCGTCGCAACCGGTCTGGTCGCCGCCGAGCAACTGCCTCCGATCAACGCGGGACATATCGTGGTCGGCGGCCACAGCGTGGGTGAGATCACCGCCTCCGTGCTGGCCGGCACGCTGACGGCTGAAAGCGCACTCGTGTTCGTCGCGTTGCGCGGACGCGCAATGGCGCAGGCCGCGGGGCGTGTCGCCACCGGTATGACCGCTGTGGTCGGTGGCGAACCGGACGTCGTCATCAACCACCTGGAGCAGCTGGCTCTGACCGCCGCGAACCGCAACGGTGCCGGCCAGATCGTCGCCGCCGGTACGATCGAGGCGCTGGCCGGCCTCACCGACAACCCGCCGCCCCGGACCCGCCTACGGCCGCTGTCCGTCGCGGGCGCCTTTCACACCCACTTCATGGAACCCGCCCGTGAGCGCCTGGCGCAGGTCGCTCCGGGGCTACGGCCGCGAACTCCCGCGCTGCCACAGGTGTCCAACGCGGACGGAATGATCATAAAGACCGGCTCGGATCTGGTCACTCGGCTGGTGAACCAGGTGGCCGCCCCGGTCCGATGGGACCTGTGCCTGGCGCGGCTGCGTGATCTCGGAGTGACGGCCGTTCTGGAGCTCCCGCCCGCCGGCACACTGGCGGGAATCGCCAAAAGGGAGTTCCCCGGCGTGCGGATCGTCGCCGTGAAGACCCCCGACGACCTGCCCGCCGCCCGTGAGCTGGTCGCCGAATTTGCCGGCGGTGATCCAGTGGGCGACGGCGTCGAGGAGACCCTCAGCGGGCTTGTCGGAGTACCGCGATGACCGGCTCCCGGCTGATGGGGCTCGGGACATACCGGCCCGCTCGTGTGGTTACCAACGACGATCTCGCCAGACGTGTCGCGACTTCGGACGACTGGGTTCGCGCGCGGACGGGTATCGCCACCCGACGCATTGCGGATGCCGACGAGACGATCGTCTCGATGGGGAGCATGGCGGCGGAGAAGGCGCTGGCCTCAGCTGGCATCGACGCCGCCGATCTCGACATGGTCCTGCTTGCGACCTGCACGAATCCGTCCCAGATCCCTGGTTCCGGGCCGCAGATCGCCCACCGCCTCGGTGCCGGGCGGGCAGGCGCCCTCGACCTCAACGCTGGCTGTGCCGGATTCTCCTACGCCCTGTCGATGGCCTCCGACATGGTTCGGGCCGGCAGCGCCAGACACGTCATGGTCGTCGCGGCCGAACGGTTGTCGGACTACACCGACTGGGACGACCGTACGACGTGTGTCCTGCTTGCCGACGGTGCTGGCGCGGCAGTCGTCGGGCCCGCCACGACCCGGGAGATCGGACCAGCCGTATGGGGCCATGACGGTGGGAAGGCGGGCGCCATTCGCGTTCCGGGGTATGGTGACAACCTGTTTCGCATGGAAGGCCAGACGGTGTTCCGGTGGGCCATCGCGTTGGCACCGACAGTCCGGCGTGCCTGTGAATTGGCCGGCTTCGCGCCAGCCGACATCGTCGGCGTTGTCCCCCATCAAGCCAATCTCCGGATAATCGATGCGCTGGTAAACGGTATCGGTGCTACGAACGCCGTCATAGCCCGCGATGTCGTTGACGCCGGCAACACCTCAGCCGCCAGCATCCCACTCGCGTTCAGTCGGCTCCTCGACGGCGGGAGGCTGCAGCCGGGTGATCCGGTTCTGCTGTTCGGCTTCGGCGCCGGCCTGACCTACTGCGGTCAGGTCGTCCGCTGCCCATAGGATTCCCCAAAAGTGCCGCCCGGCAGACGGAAGTACCGGGGTAAACCAAGAAGGAGAAGTACATGTCGCAGTCCGACATCCTGGCAGGGCTCGCCGCGATTCTGGAGGAGGTCGCCGGGGTCGACCCGGCCGATGCCACGGCGGACAAGACCTTCATCGACGATCTGGACGTGGACTCGCTGTCCATGGTCGAGGTCGTGGTCGCGGCCGAGGAGAAGTTCGGCGTGAAGATCCCCGACGAGGACGTCAAGAGCCTCAAGACCGTCGGCGACGCGGTGTCCTACATCCAGCGGGCGGGTGTCGCCGCGTGACCGAGACCCCCAGGCAGGTCGTGGTCACCGGCCTCGGGGCAACCACTCCTGTCGGCGGCGATGTCGCATCCACCTGGGAGGGGCTGCTCGCGGGCCGCTCCGGGGCCCGCCGCCTCACCGAGGACTGGGTCGAGCAGCTGCCCGTGCACATCGGCGCGCCCCTGGCGGTGGAACCCCCGCTCGGCCGGGTCGAGGCCCGTACCCTCGACCGGGTCCAACAACTCGCCCTGGTCGCGGCCAGGGAGGCCTGGGCCGACGCCGGCACCCCCGACGTCGACCCCGAACGCCTCGCCGCGGTGATCGGCTCCGGCATCGGCGGAGTCCTGACCCTGCTGGGCCAGTACGACGTGCTGCGGGAGCGGGGGCCGCGGCGGGTCTCCCCGCATGTGGTGCCGATGCTGATGCCCAACGGGCCGGCCGCGACCGTCGGGCTCGCCTTCACCGCTCGTGCCGGGGTACACGCCCCGGTCAGCGCCTGCGCGTCCGGCGCGGAGGCGATCAGCCATGCGCTGGACATGCTCCGAGCCGGCCGGGCCGACATCGCGATCGCGGGCGGCTCAGAGGCGGCGATCCACGCCCTGCCCCTTGCGGGATTCGCCCAGATGCAGGCCCTGTCCCGGCGCAACGACGCGCCCGCCACGGCGTCCCGGCCGTTCGACAAGGGCCGGGACGGCTTCGTCCTCGGGGAGGGCGCGGGGGTGCTGGTCCTGGAGACCGCGGAGCACGCCCGCGCCCGCGGCGCGCGGGTGTACGCCACGCTGGCCGGTTCGGGGATCAGTTCGGACGCCTACCATGTGGCGGCGCCCGAACCCGGCGGGGCCGGGGCAGCTCGGGCCGTGCGCGCGGCATTGCGCTCCGCTGGGCTCGTTCCGACCGATGTCGTGCACATCAACGCTCACGCCACCTCCACTCCGGCCGGGGACGTCGCCGAGGCCCGTGCGCTGCGGGCCGCGCTCGGTGCCGCGCTCGACACCGTGACGGTGACCTCGACCAAGTCGATGACCGGGCATCTGCTGGGCGCGGCCGGCGCGGTCGAGGCGGTGTTCTGTGTCCTGGCGTTGCGGGAGCGGACGGTACCGGCGACCCGTAACCTCGACGCTCTCGACGACGAGATCGACCTGGACGTGGTGTCCATCGATAACCGTGCCATCCCCACCGGGGCGGTGCTGTCGAACTCGTTCGGTTTCGGCGGGCACGACGTCTGCCTCGCTTTCACACCCTGACATCCATATACCTGACGACTTCACCCGTGCGGGCCTGCATACCTGGTTATTTCAGGTCCGCACGGGCACCCGAGACGGGCACCCGGCACTGAATTCCGGGGCTCCGCGACAGGCCCAGCCGGTCGACGGCCGCGTGACAATGGCTCGCGCACACGGCCGAAAACCCAGTGGCCTCAAACCGGTCAGCGGCGGCATGACCTTACAGGACCCCGCGGATCGCGACATGACCAGCGGGAAGTCGTCTCCTTCGCGCCGCCCGAGACACTATGATCTCAAGGAGACAAAAAATGAGTCTCTCTACGCTCGAACGCATTGACCCGCGCGTTCCGTCAGCCCGGCTGACCCAGTTCTTCGATCCTGATTCATTCGAGCCCTTCAGCACGGCGGACAGCTCCGGGGTGCTGGCTGGAAAAGGCACCGTTGATGGCAGTCCGGTCGTCGCCTTCGCCACGGACGCGACCATTCAGGGCGGAGCGATGGGCCGTGACGGCTGTGCGCGGATCGTCCACGCCATCGAGTCCGCGGTGCGCATCGACGCCCCGGTGGTGGGAATCTGGCATTCCGGAGGCGCTCGGCTCCAGGAGGGTGTGGCGTCTCTTGACGGCGTCGGCCGCGTGTTCGCGGCAACCGTGCGAGCATCCGGGCGGATCCCACAGCTGTCCCTGGTGCTGGGTGCCGCCGCGGGTGGCGCGGCGTACGGCCCCGCGCTGACCGACATCGTCCTCATGGGCCCGGATGCCAAAATCTTCGTTACCGGCCCGGATGTCGTACGCACCGTGACCGGCGAGGACTGCACCGCCGACAGCCTGGGCGGAGCCGACGTACACGCACGCCGCAGCGGCGTGGTCGCGATCACCTGTGACTCCGACGAGGCCGCCGTCGAACGCACCCGGCGGCTGTGCGCGCTCCTTGCCGATCAGGGCGAAATCGGACCGGTGCGGGACCGCGACCTCGGCAGCCTGCTGCCGGAGTCACCCCGCCGCGCATACGATGTGCGCCCGCTGGTCGCGGGCGTCCTTGACGGCGAGGTGCTCGAACTCCACCCGAAGTGGGCACCGAACATCGTCACCGCGCTCGGCCGGCTCGGTGGCCGCACGGTCGGCGTGGTCGCGAACAACCCGCTGCGCCGTGGCGGCTGCCTCGACGTGGCGTCCGCCGAAAAGGCGTCCCGTTTCGTACGGATGTGCGACTCCTTCGGAGTACCGCTGATTGTCCTGGTCGATGTGCCGGGTTACCTCCCAGGCGTCGGCCAGGAATGGGAAGGTGTGGTCCGGCGCGGCGCGAAACTGCTCTATGCGTTCTCCGAGTGCACTGTGCCCCGCGTCACCGTCGTCACCCGCAAGGCATACGGCGGCGCCTACATCGCGATGAACGCCAGCTGCCTGGGCGCAACAGCCGTGTACGCATGGCCAACGGCGGAGGTCGCGGTGATGGGAGCCGAGGCCGCCGTGGGAATCCTGCACCGCCGCACGCTGGCGGAGGTCCCGGCGCAGCGCCGCTCAACCGTGCTTGCCGAACTCACCGCCGAACATGCGCGCCTAGTCGGCGGGATCGACCGAGCCGTGGAGCTGGGAGTGGTGGACGCCGTGGTGACACCCGCCGCCACCCGCACGGTCATCGCCAGCACCCTTGCCGGGGCACCCGCCGGCCGTGGCTCCCACGGCAACATCCCCCTGTAAGAGCGCCCGAGGATAGGACTGGTCCGGCTCGCGGCTCCCCGCATCCCGCCCGGCCGCGTTGTCGTCAGCCGGCGCCCAGCACCAAGGCGCCTTCCTCCGCCGCCTTGCCGGATCGGGCGCGGATGAGCCGCTCACCGATCGAACGCCCTATCCTCGGGCGCTCTAACTCCCGTGATCTATAGGTCTCGTGATCGATTCCGCGCCGTCGTCCAGGTATCGCCGTCGTCCAGGTATCAGAGCCGGGACGACGGCGCGGCTGCCGCGCCCCCGGCGTGAGTGAGTATGGCGCGCGGCAAGCTGCTCGTGCCGGTCAGATCCGATCGGTCCGGTCTGGTCAGGTCAGTCCGGACCGGCCGAGGCCGCGGCCTTGCTGAGATCGGGTAGCCGCAGCTGCTCGGTCGGGTGGCCCCGGTGTGCCTGGACGGCACTGAGGTGATATTCCTCCGCCAGGTCGAGAAAGTCGGGCTCGTGATAGCGGCGACCGTCCAGCGTGGGACCGAGCGTGCCCTTCATGATCGCTTCGACGTCCTCGCCGGTAATGGTCTTGTTCGTCTCCAGCGCGTGGGTCACCGCGAGAACCTCCCGGCGGTTGTCCGACAGTATGACCTCGGTCCGTTGATACAGCTCCTGGAGTTTGGCCTCGACCTCATCGGCGAACCCGCCACCGAGGTACCCCGGGCTGCCAGCGGTGTGCGCCGGATTGCCGTCGAGACCCGAGGCCAGCGCCGGGCGGGACATCAGCGTGCTGCCCATCGCGTGCCTGCCGATGCTGCGGGCGACAAGTTCGGTGGCGGCATGCAGGTCACCGCCGACTCCCTGGGTATGGTCACCGTCGAAGAACATCCGCTCACCCACGATGGAGGCCAGGAAGGTCATCACATCGATCTCGACCTCGGACCGCCAGTCGACGAACCGGTCCTCCAACGGCACCGGAGCCACGAACCCACCGGTGTCCCCGCGGCGCTCGATGCTCGCCATGTCGATGACCATGTGCTTCTGCAACCGGTACATGACCACCGCATGACATGCCTCGTGCAGGGCGATGCTGTGGCGCTCCCGCTCCACGTACTCGTGGTCGTCGGGCAGGCCGTGTTCCTTGATTGACTTGGCACGCAGCAGATCAGGCCAGGTGACTACCTCACGACCGGCCTTGATGGCCTGGATGAGGGCCTCGTTGACCATGTCCTTGATACTCGCGCCGGTGGCGTAGGGGCTCATCACGGCAAGCCGCTCGACCTGATCGGGCGTCACCTCGTGGGTGACCTTCGCCAGATAGCCGTTGAAGGTCCGTACCCGGCCCTCCTTGCTCGGGTAGCCCACCTTGTAGATGCGGTCGATCCGGCCGGGGCGCAACAGCGCCTCGTCCAGTGACTGCGGCATGTTCGTCGCCATCATGACCATGATCCGGTACTTCGGTGGTGGCTTCGGGCGCATGCCCAGAGCACGCCGCACGACCCGGTTGAGGAAGCCACGCGGCTTCTTCAGACCCGATATCTCGGTGAGCAGCGCCTGCAGCGTTCCGTCGAAACTGGACTGACCACCGCCGCCGCCACCGGGAACCACGAACCGGGCTTCAGCCAGTTGCCGGCGCGCCGAGTTGCTCGCGTAGGTCATCCCGTTGCAGAAGCCGTCGGAGCAGATCAGGCCGGTCCGGCTGCCGCCAGCGTGACCGGACGGCGTCGACCGCCCGAAGTCACCACCGGCGAGCTGACCACGATTGCCCAGAGTATCGGCTTCGTCAAAGAAAACAATCACACCGCCATACCGCAGGGAGAGTTTGCGCAGCTTGCGGAAAAGGCTCTTCACCTTCATCACACCGACGCCGAAGAACATGGCCTGGAAGGCGCCCGGGTCGACAAAGACATAGGGTTTCCCGGTCTCACCGGCGACCGCCTCCGCGATCAGTGTCTTCCCGGTGCCGGGCGGGCCCCACAGCAGGATGCCCCCGGGCACGTACCCGCCCCGGCTTTCGATCTCCTGCGGTTTCTCCAGGTAGAAGACCGCTTCCTTGACCCGGGACAGAACGTGGTCCTGGCCCCACACGTCGGTGAACCGGGTCTTGATGTCCTCGGGGAAGTACACATCCACACCACCGCGGGAGAGGAACCAGAACAACAGCGCAAACTGCCCGATGGTGATAAACATGATAAACATGATCTGTACCACGAACGGGGCCGCCCGCCAGATATCGCCGGGCAGCCCAATGACCGCGTTGAACACGGAGTCGTGCTTGATCCGGGCGTAGACAAACGCGAAGACCGCGGCCGTCGCCACCCACTTCAGAGCACGGCCGATGCGGTAGCGGTTCCAGTCGTTGAGCTGGAGCAGGCGGCGCTCGAAGCGGCCGAAGACCCTGTCGGTCCAGAAGACGTAATACTCCGACGACCGCTCGCCGATCAACATGTGGATCTGGCGGACAACCTCAATTGCGATCAGCGCCAACAGCCACCAGCTCGACGACACCTGCTCACGCACGGCGTCGGACCAGCCCATGATCGGATTGTCCGCCGTAGCCGCGGCCACCACGAACACGAACAACGCGCCGAACAGGACGAGAAACTTCATTCTGTCCCAGAACACCAGAGGCTTGCGCACCGGCGGTGCCGGCTCAGGTTGCGGGGGCACGACGGGGCCGATCGAGGACGGCTGCGCCGGCGGGGCCTGATTCATGTTCGTTACCTCAGGTGATCGGCTTGATCGTGAACGATGTCTGAACCTTCTGGATCTCGACCCGATGCCGGTCATAGCACCAGGACGAGCAGGCGAACACAAGCTGGTACAACCTGGTCTGATCACGGTCCAGCAGGCTCGTCTGGTCGACGGTGACGAGCCCGGTGCCCAGATGGAGCTGGTACACCAGATGAAGACCGTGGACGCCGCCCTCCCGGTGGACGAGATCCTCGGCCAGCAGGAGGAATTCGGGCTCAAGCCGGGCACGCTCGGGGTTCTGCCGGACCGCCTCCTCCTGCGCCTGGATCTCCTGGTCGATGGAGACGAGCTGGTTGCGCAGGTCATTGGTGGACAACGTGGCCGCCTCTTCCGGCAGCAGCTGGCGGACCTGCACGAATCCCTTGGGGTCGGCCGCGTCTGGAAGCAGCAGGTTCCTGTCGTCGAACTTCGGCGCGGCGTCAATCCCCACAACCCACTCACGGGTGGCCAACGTGCGCGCGGCCTCCGGACTGACGTTTCGGGTGTCGATCCCGATGAAGGCGGGCCCGGGCATCAGCTGATGCTGCCACGCACTCGGGATCTTGAGAAACGTACCGGCGTCCTTGTTCGTCACATACTGGTAACGAGCCGAGCCACAGCCGGCAAGAAGAACGACAGCGGCGAGGAGCGCCGGCACAACCAACGCGACGCGTCCCCGTAGCGTGCTGGTTCTCCCGCTCACGGCCAACCTCCAGAATCTGGTGAGGCTGTGCCTATGGTGCAGCACAGCCCCCCTGCGTGGCACCTTCTCCGAGAAAACCGTGTGCATGCAATGGGCTTCACGGTCCCGACCAGCCGAGATCCGATAGATCATCCAAAAAAGTCCACCCGGTACAATCCAGTAGCATCGCCGTAGGTGATCGCCTCAACCATCATGCCGTGCCAGCCGCCGACGGTCAGCCCGAACGAGCCCAGCAGTGTCCGGCCCGACCTAAGTGGTCGGCAATAGGGGCGTGGATCAAGGAGCGGGGCTGGAAGTTCGCCGAGGCCTGCCGGCTGCGTCCGCTAAGCGGCAAGATCCGCGGGTGGCACAGGATACCCGAGGAAGAAACCCTGTCCCTCGTCACAGCCGAGGTCACGAAGCAACGTGCAGACCTCGTCCGACTCGATGCCCTCGGCAACCACCCGAAGATCGAGGTTGTGAGCAAGATCAATGATCGACCGCACGATCGAGAAATCCTTGGGGTGACGCGCCACGTTCAGCACGAATGATTTATCGATTTTCAGGTCGTGCACCGGGAGATCGCGCAGATAGGCGAGAGAGGAGTATCCGGTCCCGAAATCATCCACGGAGATCCGGATCCCGGCGCGCCCCAACTGGGTGATAACGGTCATCGCGTTGCGGGTGTTCACCATCACGGCGCTCTCGGTGAGCTCGAGTTCGAGCGCCTGCGGTGGCATACCGGTCCGCTCCAGTTCCGCCTGTACGGTCGAGAGCAGCTCCGCGTCGTGCAACATCCGTGCTGAGACGTTCACCGCCACGGGCAGCAGCCGACCCGCGTCCCACCATGATCGAGCCTGGTCCAGCGCGAGCATCAGAACTCGACGGGTCAACGGCCTGACCAG
Organism: Protofrankia sp. CiP3; assembly: GCF_917627345.1. Lineage (NCBI taxonomy): Bacteria > Bacillati > Actinomycetota > Actinomycetes > Frankiales > Frankiaceae > Protofrankia > Protofrankia sp. CiP3. The sequence goes on from NZ_CAKJTM010000017.1 coordinate 22,786, forward strand.
GTTGCTCTGCTCGGCGAACGGAACGAAACGGCCCGGCTCGACCAGGCCGTGCGTCGGATGCTGCCAGCGAACCAGTGCCTCGACCGCCGTGGTCCGCCCGGTGCGCAGATCGACCTTGGGCTGGTAATGCAGGACCAGCTGGCCGCCCGCGATCGCCGAGCGCAGACCACCGAGCAGCTCGAGGCGCTCACGGCGGTTCTGGTCGGTGTCGGGGGCGTAGACAGCCACCCCGACCGACAGCTGCTTGGCCCGGTACATAGCCACATCAGCGCACCGCACCAACGTTCCTGGATCACGCCCGTCAGCGGGAGCGAGCGCGATCCCGATACTTCCGTCCACGCTGAGCGGGAGAGCGCCGACATCGATACGCTCGGCCAGCGCGGCACGCACCCGGCTCGCGACCGCCAGGGCGTCAGCGGCTCCCCGCGGCGCCGACGGCAGCAGGATCGCGAACTCGTCCCCGCCGAGGCGGGCGACCGTCGTGGCCGGCCCGGTGGCTCGCCGCAGCCGAGCCGCCACCTCACGGAGCACGTCGTCGCCGGCACTGTGTCCCAGCGTGTCGTTGATCTCCTTGAACCGGTCAAGATCCATCAACAGCAGAGCCAGCGCGACGCCGTCGATCTCGGTCGCCCGCAACGCCTCTGAGATCTGCTTATGCAGGAAGACCCTGTTGGCCAGACCGGTCAGCGGGTCGTGCAGAGCCTGGTGGCGGATCTCACGCTCAGCGCCATCCCGTTCGATCGCGGCAGCCAGCACGTTGGCGACCGACTGGACGAAGTCCGCCTCGTCAGCGGCGAAGGCCCGCGGGTACGGCCCGTGCGCCACCAGCACGGCGTGCCCACGGCCGGCCGTGCCGATACGGGCGGCGACCCCGAGGGGAGCCGTCCCGTGCCTGACGACCGTGGGGCGATCCGACGCCAGCGCGGTCGCGATGACCGCGGCGATCGGGTCCGCCCGGTCCGCCTGCTCCATCGGCTCCAGCACCGCGCACTCGGGCAGGTCCAGGGTGACGCGGACCAGCTGGACGGCCTCCGCGAGCAGGCCTGGGACGGTCATCCCGCCCAGGGCACGCTGACCGAGCTGAGCGACGGCCGCTTGCAGCCGTTCCGCCCGCCGCAGATCCGTGACATCCTGCAACACGAATGCGATCAGCTCTTGGCGCCCTTCCACGTTCGGGATGACCGAGACCCGCAGCGCCCGCTCCCCGCCGGGCCCGCCGGGATCGGGGTCGGCCCGGCTGGCGAGGTTGACATCACCGTGCTGCGGACGGCCGGTCCGCGCCGCGGTGGCCACCAGCCCCCACTCGCCGTCCAGTGCGGCTCCCTCCCCGCGCGGACGCAGCAGGGATCCCAGCCTGTCCAGGGGCTCGCCGGCTCGCAGCCGCTCGCCGAGCAGGCGGTCAACGACCCGCGATGTCCGGCGCAGACCCAGCGTGCGGTCGTAGACCGCGACACCGACCGGAAGCTCGTCCGCTGGCACGCCCCCGGAAACAAGCTCCAACAGCGCCATATGCTCACCGACCGTCTCAGCTCCGAGCCGGCCACGGGTCACATCAATAATCGTCCCCGAATTGCCTGAAACCTCACCGTCCGGCGTTCGCAGCACGTTGGCACGGATCTCGACACGCCGGTACGTACCGTCGCTGGTCCGGTAGCGGGCCACATGCCGGCAATGATCGAAGCCGCCGGCCACCACCGCCATGAACAGCGCGACCGTCTGATCGTATTCATCCGGGTGGACGTAGTCGAGGAAGTGGCTCCCCAGCGACGCGATGACATCGAAACCGGTCACCGTCGTCCATGCCTGGTTGAGATATGTCCAGCGCCCCTCGGCGTCGGTCTGGAAGACGACCTCGGTGAGGCTGTCGAGGACACCCCGGCCGGAACCATCCATCGCGACGGGCATCAGCCCGTCAGGCGTGGCGTTGCCACGTTGGGCAACAGGCGGTTCGCGCACATCCCGGCCGTAGCGACTGTTGCTGTGTCGTGACCTGGCCGGTCCGCCGACGACATCCTGGCGCCCCGCACAGAGCGGCAGCGTCGCCGCATCCGGATTGTGACCTTGGAGGGACATAGCGCAGCATTATCACGACTCTTCATCCAGCTGTAAATGCTTTAAGTTATGGCCTGGCTACCATGCCATCCCATGGGATGGCTACGAAGCGCAGTCATAACACTACTGATAGTTGCCTCGCCGCTGGCCGGGATGCCTGATCGAGCCGCCGCCGAGCCTGCGGGGCATCGATTTCCCCCACCTTGCGTAACCGGCTCGCCAGCATGCGTACAGGAAACAGTGACAACTATGCGTAACCGCCTCAGGCCACTAGCGGACTACTGCGACCACCGCGCGGTCTTCTCCCTCGCCTACCTGCGCACGACTGAGGCATTTCGCGACACTGCCTCGCAGGTGGGCTCCTTCGCGGATCCCGAGTGGGTCAACGCCGAGGACGCATTGTTCGCCGCGTACTACTTCCGGGCCTTCGACCGCTTCCAGGCGTCTGGCCAGTGGTCGGCGGACCGTCCCACGGACGTGCCGCCAGCCTGGCGGGTGGCGTTCAGCGCGGCCGCCACAACGACGCTCTCAGCCGCTGGCGACCTGCTGCTCGGCATGAACGCCCACATCACCCGCGATCTGCCGTTCGTTCTCGCCGAACTGGGTCTGGTCGGCCCCGGTGGGCTCAGCCACAAGGACGACCACGACCGCATCAACGCGATCCTGGCGAGCGTGCTGGATCCGTTGCTGGCGGAGGAGGCAGCCCGTTTCGACCCGCACCTGGATGACGAGACAAACGACTATGGTCTCGGCCGGGAGGATCTGATGGGAATGCTGGTGGCATGGCGGGAACGCGCCTGGCAGGATGCCGAACGGCTGGTCGCCGCCAGCGGCACCGAAGAGTACGCCGTTGTCGCGCGCGCGATCGAGAGCAGCGCCGAAGCCCGCGCCCGGTTGCTCTGGGTACTGCTCGCCGACGAACAACCGGCGACCACGTCGATCTCCCGGGACGTCTGGTGTGCGCGCCACCGGGTGTCCAGCGCGGCGTCCGAGGCCGCGCCGACGCCGGTATACCCAGTGCCGGCAGCTAACCAAGGGGGCACGGCGTCGCGGGGCTGAAGCACGCACCTCGCCACGTTGTCGTCGGCCCCGGTAGAACACCGCCTCGCGACGCATCCACCTGGCATCCGACAACCCCCGAAGGACTTCCAGGCTCAACCACTAAGAGCGCCCGAGGATAGGGCGTTCGATCAGCGAGCGGCTCATCCGCGCCCGATCCGGCAAGGCGGAGGAGGAAGGCGCCCTGGTGCTGGGCGCCGACCGACGACAACGCGGCCGGGCGGGATGCGGGGAGCCGCGAGCCGCGAGCCGGACAGTCCTATCCTCGGGCGCTCTAAGGCACACTTGGTTGCGTGGGACATTATCGACACGGTCGCAAGGTTCCAGCATTACCGCCCGCGCAGCACAACGCGATCAGGGCCGTCAGCATCGTGATGGTCTTCGCTCTGGTCGCGTTGACCACCTGGCGGCCCGCCATATTCGCCGCACCAGCGCTCGTGGTGATTGTCGGGCTCGCCGGCCTGGACCAGTCCGTCGTCACCGCCGGCGGCCGAGCCCGGCCCGCGGGCACGGGCGATCCCCGCGGGCACGGAGCAGCCGATGGTGTTCCCGGCCTGGACGGTCCCGACAGCTACCCCGACACCGCGGCCATCACCCTGGCGCTGCCTCGCGGGCGGTCAGCCGGCCCGCGTCGCCCCGCGTCGCCCGACGGCAGCCGGGCAACGGCCGGAGACGACGTGCTCTCCTGGTCGTCCCTGGACGAAGCCGGGCTGGATGATCCGCTCGCCACCCACACGATGGCGATCGACATGCGGGTGCTCCTGGATGACGGCCCTGCCTGGGTACGCTGACCGCTGATGCCAGCTCTTCTCATCCGCCTCCGCCGCCTCGCGATGCACGCACCCCAGCCCCGCTCCTTGATCCACACCCCTGTTGCCGGGCGCTCTTACGTTTCGGCAAGCCCTACCCAGCGCTGCCCTGATCACCGTTTTCCCGGGCCGTGAGGAGGGCGAGGATCTCCGCGGTGGCGTGGCGGACCGCGTCCGCGTCACCACCGTCCCGCCCCGCCGCGAGACCGATGAGAAACGCGGTGACCGGAGCGGCGGGGCGGGCGACGCCGTGCGCGACATCACGCGCGAGATCGAGCACACCGGGGACGTCAAGCTGAGTGGGGTCGAGGCCAAGCGCGCCGGCCGCCGCGGCCACCCAGTCATCAAGAGCGCTCACCGAGCCGTCCTCGCCCACCGGCGTGCCCGCTCGAGATCCGCCGGCTCGTCGCAGTCCAGCGTGGTGCGCTCATCGGCGGGTACCGCCACCACCCGCGGGCCGGCCAGCACCGACCGCAGCGCCACCCCGGCAGGCGCGGTGGGGAGCCGCGCCCGCAGCGCGGATGCGCGCCATACTCCGGTCAGGTACTGGCGCCGACCGGCCGGATCAATCAGGAGCGCGCCCCACGGCGGAGCAGCACCGGTCTGGCCAGCTCCGGTGGTCTCCCGGTCAGCACCGCCCACGGCCCGCACGAGCGCGGCGACCGTTCCCGCGGTGAGAAACGGGAGATCGGCCGCAAGCACGGCGACCAGCGGTGCGCTCACCAGCTCCAGCCCGGCGGCAAGAGCGGCGACCGGCCCCCCGCCAGGCGGTCGCTCACAGGTCCAGGCCACCGGGCGTGCCAGCGGGACCGGACGCACCGGCCCGACCACGATCACCTCGCGCGCGGCGGCCACCGCCGCGAGAACACGATCAAGCAAGGTCCGGCCACCGACGGTCGACAGCGGCTTGTCCGCGCCGCCGAGGCGGCGGGCCGACCCGCCGGCAAGCACCACCGCGTCCCAGCTCATCCGCCGATCGCCGACATCGGTCGCGACGGCTGCGCAAAGTCCGGGCCGTTGACACCGTGCCCGGCGCGCTTGCCTCGGACCGCCGCGGCCCACAGGCGCGCAAGGTGCGCGTCGTCGGCCCCGGCCCGCATCGGCGTGCGCAGATTGGTCTCCGTGCCAGCGAACAGGCAGGAACGGATCTGCCCGTCAGCGGTGAGACGGACCCGGTCGCAGGCGGCGCAGAACGGCGCGGTCACCGAGCCGATCACCCCGACCGTTCCGGGCCCGCCGTCCACGGCGAACAACTCGGCCGGCGCGCTACCGCGACCGGGCAGCGCGGTGACGGTGAACTCGGACCGGAGCCTGGCGAGGATCTCCGCTCCGGTGACCATCACGTCACGATCCCAGCTGTGCTGGGGGTCGAGCGGCATCTGCTCGATGAAGCGCAGGGCGTAGCCCCGCTCCAGGCACCATCGCAGCAGGGATGGTGCCTCGTCATCGTTGACGCCCCGCAGGAGCACCGCGTTGACCTTCACCGGTGCCAGCCCTGCCGTGGCCGCGGCGGCCAGGCCCGCGCACGCATCCGCGAGCCGATCCCGATGTGTCATCGCCAGATAACGGTCAGCGCGTAACGTGTCCAACGAAACGTTCACCCGGTCCAGGCCGGCCACGCGCAGCGCGGCGGCAAAACGGGCCAGCGACGTGCCGTTGGTGGTCATGGACAGCTGGACGCGAGGACGCAACATCGCCAGCTGGGCGACGAGGTCGACCAGACCCGGCCGAACCGTCGGCTCACCGCCGGTCAGCCTGATCTCGGTCACCCCGAGCCGGGTGACTGCTATCCGCGCGAGCCGGACAACCTCGGCGTCGGTCAGCATCTCCGCCCTCGGCAGCCAGGCCAGGCCGTCAGCGGGCATGCAGTAGGTACACCGCAGGTTGCAGCGGTCGGTCAGTGAAACCCGCAGATCGGTGGCGACCCGCCCGAAGGAATCCCGTAACGCCACCGTCTCAGCCTAGAGCGGCGTATCCGGCGTGACGCGAGGGGATCGGGCCGGGATACCGGTGTCACACTCAGATGGGCCGGCGAGGCGTGCCGATCTATGGTGGAGTGGGCGCGGGCTGACCGGGCAGGCCCGCGGTGCCGCGCGCCGCGTGGGAGGCGCTGTGCCCGGGTAGGCCCGGTGTGGGTCGGCGGCAACAGGAGGGCACAGGCGAAATGCAGGTCTTCGGTGTCGACATCGGCGGTACCGGCATCAAGGGTGCACCCGTCGACATTGACGAGGGCAAGCTCACCGCGCCCCGTGTCCGGATCCCGACGCCGCAGCCATCGCGGCCACCCGCCATAGCCAGGACCGTCGCCGACGTCGTGGCCCATTTCGGCTGGACGGGCCCGGTCGGGGCCACCTTTCCCGCCGTGCTCAAAGACGGTGTCGTGAGGACGGCGGCCAACGTCGACCCGAGCTGGGTGGATACCGACCTGGCCGCGACCCTGCGAACGGTCCTGCCAGGCGGCGCCACGGTGATTAACGACGCTGACGCCGCCGGAATCGCCGAAATGACCTTCGGTGCCGGCCGTGACGTCGGTGGTGTCGTACTCATGACGACGTTCGGCACCGGTATCGGCACGGCGCTGTTCCTGCACGGCCAGCTCCTCCCGAACACCGAGTTCGGTCATCTTGAGATCGGCGGGCACGAAGCGGAGGCCCGAGCCTCCGAGGCGGCCCGGGAACGCGAAGATCTTTCCTGGGAAAAATGGGCGAAGCGGGTCAGCCGCTATCTGAACGCGCTGGAAGCGCTGCTGTGGCCCGATCTCATCATCATCGGCGGCGGCGCGAGCCGAAAAGCTGATCGCTTTCTCGACCGTCTCGATGTCCGCACCAAGGTGCTCCCCGCCCAGCTGCAGAACGACGCCGGGATCGTCGGGGCCGCGCTGTTCGCGGCCGGTGACCAGACCCGTCCCAAAGCGGCGGTGCGAACGCCGCGCCGACGGCCGCCCGCCACCCGCCCACCCGGAGGCCGCCGTCCCTGACCATGAGGCAGCTGGCCAACCCGCCGAACGGCCGACGCGCCGCTGTCGGCGGACCGGGCGCCCGTGTCGACGGGATGCCGACAAAGCGTGTCGGCATCCCGGGGTGAGACATCGTGGATGTGCCGATGGCAAGCTGTGGGGTAGGCATGAACGGCGGGTTCGACAGTCCGGATACTCACCGTCACCAAACGTTCCAGGGCTGGCTCGGACGACGCCGATGAGGAGGCGCCATGCGTGAGCTGCGAGCGGTCGCGCTCAGCGAGGACGGCGGCTACCTCGTGCTCGCCGAGACCGCCGGCGGACCTGATCCGGAGAAGTTCCGGGTACCGGTCGACGACCGGCTCCGGACGGTGCTGCGCGGGGCACGGCGCAGCGAGGTTCGCCAGGAAAGCGCCCTGAGCCCACGGGAGATCCAGGCGCGCCTACGCGCTGGTGAGACGACCGCCGAGGTCGCGCGGGTAGCGGGCATACCGGTCGAGCGGGTCGAACGCTATGAGGGCCCGGTCCTGGCCGAGCGGGCCCGGGTGGTACAGGAAGCGCGGGCGGCGCTACTGCCCAAGGACCCCGGCGGTGCCCCCGGCCGGCCGCTGGGCGAGGTGGTGGACGCCCGGCTGATGGCCGCACAGGACGACCCCGGCGGCGCGCAGTGGGATGCCTGGCGCCGGGTGGACGGGATCTGGCTGGTACAGCTGACCTCGGAGAGCCGGTGCGCACGCTGGACCTGGGACCCGGTTGTGCGCCGTGTTCGTCCGCACGACGATGCCGCCCGAGCGCTGGTGACCCCTGAGGTAGCGGTCGACCCCACGGCGCAGCCGGCACCCGCGCCACTGCCCGTGCAGGCCGGCCCTGCCCGTCCGCCCGGTCCCGCGTTGACGCTGGTGCAGGAGCCGGCCGCCACGCCGGCCGCACCGGGCGCACACCCGCCGGTCGTGGTAACGCCGCCCACGCCGGTCCAGCCGGCCTCGGCACGGGGGCGGACACACGGAGTCTCCCGGCCCGCAGCCCGGGGTGAAGCACCCACGCGGGTTCCCGCTCCCCCGGCCGCGCCGGTCAGATCAGCGCAGCCACAGCCACCGGAACCCGTGGTGCCCGTGGTGGACGTACGGGGCATGGAGGTGCGTGACGTCCGGCCGGCGCCGGCCGCACCAGGTGTACCAGCGCTCCCGGCGGCTGCGGCTGCACCCACTCCCGCACCCACGCCTACGGCGGCGGCAGTCACCGAACCCGAACTGGCGGTTGCCGTCCCACCGGTCACCGCCGTCCCACCGGTCACCGCCGTGCCGCTGGCCTCCGGCGCTTCCCCGCAGCCACCGTCCGCGCCGGAACCGGCGCCTGGGCCCGAACCTGACGACACGGGACAACCACCACGCGGGCGCCAGGGTACGCCCGCTCGGGCGGCCGAGCGAGGTGCCGGCGGTCGCCGGGGCCGTAAGTCCGTCCCGGCCTGGGACGATATCGTCTTCGGTGCCCGGCGCCCGTAGCGGCGGCACCCCCGTGGGCACGCGGTCATGGCTCTGTTCCGCGGCTCCGGCGGCCAGGTCGCCGGGTTGGTCTGTGAGGGAACCGTCACACCGGCGGCGTGGAACCAAATCCCGACGAAGACTGTTGAAGATGGTGTGACTGGAACCACTACCAAACCGACGCTGACCAACCTCGACCGGTGCGACCGGTGCGGCGCGCAGGCGTATGTGCGGGTCGTGCTTCCCGGTGGCGGCGAACTGCTGTTCTGCCGGCACCACGCCAAGTCCCACGACTCGAAGCTGCGAGCCGTGGCTGCCGAATACCATGATGAAACCGACAAGCTGACCATTTCGCCCTGAACCACCTTCCCCCATATTGTGTATTCGGCCCCGCCTGCCAGATCGGCTTCGCCGATCCGGCAGGAACTCCGAATTGGTGAGCCACGATCAGAAGGTCGAAGTCGCCACTTTCAGCCGGGTCTGAGCGTGTCTCTCATCCTGGAGCCGTACCGTGGTGCGCGTGCCGATGGCGGATCGAATGTTGCCCGCGGTGCCACGGGTACCCGACCCAGTGGCTGATGCGTCGCCGTTCGCGTCGGCTGACCCGGCTCCTCCTCATTCGCTGAGCCACCCGTCAGCATCGGCCCAGACGCCGAAAGTGGCTGCCTCGCGCGAACCGGTGTCCATGCGTGTTCTCACACTCGCCCACCAGACCGTCGCGGGAGCCTGGCGCGACCGTGTGCTCGGTCTCGCGGCCGAGGCGGGTTTCTGGCAGCTGCTGTCCCTTCCCCCCCTGCTGCTGGCCATCCTCGGCACGATCGGCTATATCGGGGACGTACTTGGCGCCGACGCCGTCGACAGTGTTCGGCAGAGCGTGCTCAGCGCGGCGAACGACCTGCTGACACCTGCGGTCGTCGACGACGTGGTGCGCCCGACCATCAACGAGATCCTGACGCACGGGCGCCCGGACGTGATCTCCATCGGTTTCCTGCTGTCGCTGTGGACCGGATCGTCCGCAATGGCCACCTACGTCAACACCATCACGATCGCTTACGGACAGCGCGAGCTACGCTCAGCGGTACGTAGCCGGCTGCTGGCGCTGCGCCTCTACCTTGCGCAGGTCATCAGCGGGGTGATCCTCCTCCCCGCGCTCGTCCTCGGGCCGGGCCTGATCTCCCGCATTCTCAACGCGGAACACCACCACTCCGTGGGATGGCTGCTGAAGGTCCTGTTCTGGCCTGTCGTCGCCATATTCTCGCTGGCGATGCTCACGTCCCTATACCACTTGGCGCTGCCGTCCCGACGGCCGTGGCGGCGCGCGGTGCCCGGGGCGCTGCTGGCCATGGTGGTCTGGAACGTCGGCAGCTACCTGCTGCGGCTCTACCTGGAGACCGTGTTCGGCCATGAACTGATCTACGGCTCGGTAGCCGCACCCGTCGCGGCGCTTCTTTTCTTCTATATCACCGCGCTCGCGGTTCTGCTCGGCGCCGAGCTCAACGCCGCCATCGACGGGGTGACCAAATCCGTGCTGGTGCCCGCCGAATCGCAGCTGCCAGCGCCCGATGCCGCGGATGCCCCCACGCCACGTTCCCGCCTCCGGCGGTGCTCCCGGCGACGCGCCCGCGTTCAGTAGGTACACGAGCCAGCCGGTGGTACCGCCGCGGGTGCGGCGGTACCCGATGCTCTGGGGGCGGCCGTGGGCGTTGCCGCGGCCCGGATCGTCGCGGCCGCCAGGACGACCGCTGCCGTATCGGGCGCGGCGCCCATGCTCACCGGCGCCACGCCCGCGCCTGACACGGTCGCGTGCGCGGATGCCGACGGCTGGCCGCCGCTGAGACCGGCCACGAACGACGCGAGTTTGCCGGGATCGGTGAGCAGTACCGACTGCCCACCGATCTGGCCGGGTGACGCTGGGACGGTCGCCAGGCGGACGCCGCCGGTACCGACGCCGCGCAGCCGGACCGCGAGCGGCGCCAGGTCCGCCAGCGATGTGTCGTCGCCGACGCTGATGGACGAGGTGACCGCGTCCATCAGCGAGGCCAGCCTGACCGGGTTGGCCAGTGTGCTGGTCGACGTTGCCGCTCGGAAGATCACTCCAATGAACTGCTGCTGGCGGCGGATCCGGTCGAGGTCCGCTTCGGGCAGGCCATAGCGCTGCCGGACGAAGGCCAGCGCCTGCTCGCCGTCGAGCGTGTTGTCGCCCACGTGGCCGTGCCACCCCGACATCTTGTCGTCAAGATTGGTCCTGCTCCCGTTGGGCAGCGGCCGTACGCACACGGTCACCCCGCCGAGCGCGTCGGTCATCCGCTGGAAACCGACGAAGTCGATCTGAAGATAATGATCTATACGTATTTTCGTCAGTTCCTCGATGGTGCGTATCAGCAGGGATGGTCCGCCCAGGGCGAATGCGGCATTGAGCTTCGACCTGCCCGCGGTGTGTTTGTGCCCGGCGGTATCGGTATAGGCGGGGATCGTCACCCACAGGTCCCGCGGGAACGAGGCGAGCGTGGTGGAACCGTTGGCGTCCAGATGAGCCAGGATCGTCGTATCCGAACGCTGGCCCTCGACCTCGCCGAACTCACCGGCTGTCCCGGCGCGGCTGTCCGAGCCCACCAAGAGGATGTTCTGGGTTTCCCCACCCGCGCCGGCCGGCCGCCGGTCGGCGGCGGGGAAGACCAACGGGACATGGGTCACCTTGCCGTCGTAGTACCGCAACGCCAGCCAGCCGCCGCCGGATATGAGCAGGAGCAACAGCGAGAGCAGTCCCGCCGCGGCGGTGACCAGCCGGCGCGGGATGGACGCCGGTGGCCGCGACGGGGTGGGCGGGGCGGCATCGGAACCCTCCTCGCCCGCGGCCCGCCGCCCGCCACCGCCAACCGGCCACCCCGCGGCGCGCTGGACCTGCCCGTCCGGAGGCCACGTCATAGCCCGCCCCCTCGCCCACCCCACCATCCGGGGCGCCTTCGCCAGTCATGTGGACGTTCCGCAGCCGCGGAATCGTTCCCCGGCCCAGGTGTCATGCTCACGACACCCGCGATCATCCGTCACGGCTGAATTCGGCCCGGATGGCCGGGCCGTCCGCATCGAGTGTGGGAGCGGGGGGCCGGGTCGACGGCTCCGGCCACTCGGGCATTTTCACCGGATTGCCGGGTAACGGCAGGCCGCCGGCTTCCACCACCATGTGCCGAAAATCGGCCTGGTCCGAGGAGACGGCTTCGGCGACATCGTTGATAGGGCCGCACGGGATGCCCGCCTCGTGCAGAATCGCGAGCCATTCGGCAGCGGGCCGGGTACGCAGGGTGTCTTCCGCTTCGCGTTTGAACGAGTCCAGCGCCGACAACCGTGCGCTGTTGGTGACGAAGCGGCGATCGACGGCGAGATCCGCGCGATCCAGCGCCTGGCACAACCGGCTGAAGAGGGCGTCGTTCGCGGCGCAGATCACAATGCTGCGGTCCGCGCACGCAAACGTGTCGAACGGCGCGATCGAGTAATGTGCGTTGCCTATGCGTGGTGGAGTTGTCCCGGTAGCGAGATAGGACAACGCGGCACCTTCGAGCAGCGACAGTGAGGCATCGAACATAGCGATGTCAACATAGGTGCCGCGGCCGGTCGTGTTCCGTCCGTGCAACGCCGCCCCGATGGCGCCGAAAGCGTACAGCCCGGCGGCGAGGTCGGCGATCGGGACCCCCGGCTTCACCGGTTCGCCGGCCGGTGAACCGGTGATCGACATAATGCCGGCGGCGGCCTGCACGACCGCGTCGTAGGCGGGGCGGTTTCGCCACGGCCCGGTCTGCCCAAAGCCCGAGATGCTCACATATACCAACCGAGGATTGCGCCGCGACAACGCGGCCCAGCCGAGACCGAGGCGGTCCATCACGCCGGGCCGGAAGTTCTCGACCAGCACATCAGCCCGGTCGATGATGGATAGTAACGCCGCGTGATCGTCGGCATCCTTCAGATCGAGCGCGACCGACTGTTTGCCACGGTTCACCCGGGCGAAGTACAGCGACCGATCGTCCATGAACGGACCGTAGGATCGGGAGTCATCTCCGTGGCCAGGCCGCTCCACTTTGATGACCCGGGCGCCGAGATCGGCAAGCATCAACGTGGCAAACGGCCCGGCCAATACCCGAGTGAGATCGACGACAAGAAGACCATCCATGGGACCCGGTGGCACAGGCACTCCTGCGACGCTACCCGCCTCGGGCGCCGCAGCCTACCGTTGGAACTATGAGTACGCACTCGGGCGGAACCCCGCCTTCCCCGGACAGATCCACATTGCCAGCCAGCGTGGACGGCCAAAGCCCACGCCCCGGCGATACGGCTGTTTCTGGCAGCGCGTCAGCCGCCACGTCATCCCCGGCGACGGCCGAGGCAGACAGCGCCGATCCGGACGGGACGGCCAGCCACGATCAGCAGGCGCCAGCCGCCTTCCGTCGATTTATGGCCAGCGGATGGGCACCCGTACCCACGGTCACGCCAGCGCGTGATGAAGCGGCGCCGTACACAGCCAAGCGACGTGCTCTGCTGAGCGCACGTTTCCCAGCCGAAACGCTGGTGATACCCAGCGGTGGACTCCGCGTACGAGCGAATGACACGGATTACCCGTTCCGGCCGGGAAGCGACTTCTTCTGGCTGACCGGCTGTCATGAGCCCGACGCGGTCGTGATTCTCCAGCCGTGCTCGGCCGGCGACCATGAAGCTGTGCTGTATGTCGCGGACCGGTCGGACCGCTCGTCCCCGGCCTTCTACGCCGACCGGCGTTACGGCGAGCTCTGGGTGGGCCCACGGCCGGGCATACGGGAGAGATCGGCCGCCATCGAGATCGAATGCCGGCCCCTGCGCGAGCTAACGGACGCGCTGGCGCGGCTGTCCCCGGCGAGGACCAGAGTCGTACGGGGCCTGGACGCCACGGTGGACCGCCAGATCCTGCGTTACTCCCCCAGCGAGCCGAACAGGTCCACGCCAGCCGTGTCCAGCCCGGCCGACCGGGACCTGGAACTGGCGCAGGCCCTCTCCGAGCTCCGGCTGGTCAAGGACGAACACGAGATCTCGATGCTGGAGAACGCGGTCGCCGCGACCGTGCTCGGCTTTTGCGAATGCGTACGTGAGATGGGCCACGCGACGACACTGCCCAACGGCGAACGGTGGCTGGAAGGCACGTTCTGGCGGCGGGCCAGGGTCGACGGCAACGATGTCGGGTACGGATCGATTGTGGCCTGTGGCCACCACGCAACCATCTTGCACTGGGTCCGTGACGACGGACCGGTGCGGCGCGGCGACCTCGCGCTGCTGGACATGGGCGTGGAGTCCCGCTCGCTTTACACCGCCGACATCACCCGCACGCTTCCGGTGGACGGACATTTCAGCGACGTGCAGCGTCAGGTGTACGACGTGGTCCAGCGGGCCCAACAGGCAGGAATCGACGCGGTGCGACCGGGCGCAAAGTTCGGCGACCCCCACCGGATGGCAATGCGGGTGATAGCCGAGGCGCTACACGACTGGGGACTGCTTCCGGTCAGCGTTGAAGAGTCGCTGGCCGAAGACCCACAAGCCCCGAAGGCAGGCCTGCACCGCAGATATACCCTGCACTCAACGTCACATATGTTGGGACTCGACGTCCATGACTGCGCGCAGGCCCGTGACGAGACCTACCGCGACGGCCCGCTCGTAACCGGTATGGTGCTGACCGTCGAGCCAGGCCTCTACTTCCAGCCCGACGACATTACGGTGCCCCCTGAGCTGCGCGGGATCGGGATCCGGATTGAGGACGATATTCTCGTCACCGCCGACGGCCGTCGCAACCTGTCCGAGGCTCTTCCCCGTACCGCTACAGCGGTAGAAAACTGGATGGCCAGGCATCAGACCGCCTAAGCCACACATGACCTGGGCGACAGGATGTCGGCTTCTCAACCTGTCGCCCAGGAAACAGCGGTTGCCACATACCCCCATATAGGACGCAAGTGGTACCAACCAGAGGTTTGACCTCTGTATGCCGGCACCACCGCGGCTGCACCCCACCGCTCCATGGGCCACTGCTCGGTCGCACCGCGTCCGTTACGGCCGCCGGCCGCGCGAAATAGAGCTATGATCACGCACCCTTTGGCTAGCTGGACGAATGCGACCGAGAGCCACTCAGTGAGCCTTGTCGTACGCTTCGACGATGTTCGAAGCGATACGGCCGCGGTCACTGACCGTGTAACCGTTGGCGCGCGCCCACTCGCGAATATCGGCGGTACGGTCTGTACCCCCGGTACGGCGAGAAGAAGCGCCCCGCGGGCCACGCCGAGCGGCAGTTGCCCGACCACCAGACCGGCGTGCCGCCCCAACGAACGGAGCCAACGACTCACGCAGCTTGGTGGCGTTCTTCTCGGACAGATCGATCTCGTACGAAGCACCGTCCAGTCCGAACCGAACAGTCTCATCAGCCTCGTGTCCATCGAGATCGTCAATCAACGACACGATGGTCTTCTGCGCCATGCCACTCTCCTTCAGGTCAGCGAACCCAGGAACTCTCGAGACTAGTATTACCACGTCATCAGGAAGAACTGTAACGGCTGGTTCGGACACGCGCGACTGGCATCGCCCACAGACATCCTCTCAGCGGCGTCATCGACACCACACAAGAGTCCTCGGGTTGACGTGAGTCACGTCAACCCAAAGGTGCGCAGGCCACTGTCAGGATAAATTTTGATCATGGGTTGTCGGCGAATCGCGACTTCCGATCCGAAACGCCGGTGGTCTGCGCAGACAAGGACGTCACGGTCCGGAAGGCAGAGTGAGCGCGACGCAACGCCATCAAGGATCCACACCGGCGAATGTCTTACACCACGAACAGGCCGCTGATGCGCTCATCCGATTCACGGTCTGGTAGAGCGTCGAGAGCGAGGAGCACGATGGATGAGCGGACATGGATCGTCGATGCCGCAAATGTGATAGGAGCACGCCCGGACGGATGGTGGCGCGACCGCGCGGGCGCCGCGTTACGCCTCCACCAACGCCTATCCGAGCTCTGGCCGTCAGTGCTCCTCCCGCACACGTCCGCATCGCAAGCGGCGGGCGGCCCCGCCACGAACCACCCGGGGACACGCCGCCACGATCCACCCGCTCAGGTCGTCCTCGTCCTCGAAGGCATGGCCCGCGACGGGGTTCCGGCGGGTCCTGACCCAGCCATCCCCCGGCTGCTGGTTGTCCACGCGGCTGGCTCGGGGGACGACGCCGTGGTCGACCAGGTCCGTCAACAGGCTGGTCCGGTTCTCGTCGTCACCGGCGACCGGGAGCTTCGCGGCCGGGTCAAGGCCATCGGCGCGGCCACAGCCGGGCCAGGGTGGCTGTGGGCGCTACTGGACGACGCCCGTTCCCGGTAGGCAGGCGGGACGGGAGCGGCCGTGGACAGGACGGTCGATAGCAGGCCGGCCGCGCTCAGGCCTGGGCGGCGCGAGCCGGGCAGGCCTGTTGCCGGTCGCTCTTCAGGCGGACGTCGAGGTAGGCGCCGGAGCGTCGAAGACAGGCGTCATCCGCGCGGCAAACCGACCGCCACCGGCCACGACCTCGAGGGGAATGCCAAAGCACGCTGACAGCTCCGGCCCGGTCAGCACCGCCCCGGCGGGCCCAGCCGCCACCACCCTGCCGGCGCGCAGCAGCAGGGCGTGCGTGATGCCCGGCGGAATTTCCTCGACGTGATGGCTGACTATGACCGTCACGGGCGACAGCGGGTCGGCGACCAACCGGGTAAGGCGTCTCAACAGGGCCTCACGGGCACCCAGATCGAGCCCTGCCGCTGGTTCATCCAGCAACAGCAGCTCGGGGTCCGTCATCAGCGCACGCGCGATCTGGACGCGTTTGCGCTCCCCTTCGGACAAAGTGCCGTATCGCCGCTCGACGAGATTTCTGCATCCGACCTGGACAAGCAGATCCCGCGCTCGCCTCAGGTCAACGTCGCTGTACTTTTCCCCGGCGCGGCCGACCACGTTCCAGGCCGCCGTCATGACCACGTCGACAACACGTTCGCTCGCGGGCAGGATGTCGGCCACGGCGGAGCTTGTCAGGCCCACCCGCCCGCGGACATCGAAGACATCCCGCTCGCCAAGCCGATCACCGAGTAGGTCCACCGTTCCCCGCGTAGGGAAAACCCGGCCCGCCGCCACCTGAAGCAGGGTTGTCTTCCCGGCACCGTTCGGCCCGAGAATGACCCAACGCTCACCGTCCGCGACACTCCAGTGGATGTCGGAAAGCAGCAAAGCGCCGTCCCGTACAACAGTTACCGCGTCCAGGCGTACCACCGCATCCGCCACCGGCCTCACGGTACGCGACGCATCGCGGTGCAGCTCCGGCCGGGCCGCGGCGCCAGCATGGATGGTGACCTACTTCTCGATGGATCGGCGGGCCGGTGGCCTCGCCGGTAACCAGCAGCGGCCGTCGACAACTA
>NZ_CAKJTM010000017.1:40205-96516 GCF_917627345.1 Protofrankia sp. CiP3
TGCCCCAGCCCCGCTCCTTGATCCACGCCCCTGTTGCCGGGCGCTCTTATAGCGACAATGGAGCGGCGATCTCCGCCCACACGATCTTTCCCGAGCCGGCCGGACGTGTCCCCCACCGGGAAGCGATCAGGGATACCAGTTCAAGGCCACGACCGCCCTCGTCGTCAAAGTCCGCATGACGCCGCCGGGGCAGCCGTGGATCACCGTCCGCGACCTCCACGATCACTCTCGATGCGGTCCGGCGCAGCCGCACGGACAGCGGGGGCCGGCCGTGCACCAGCGCGTTGGTGACAAGCTCGGACATCAGCAGCACCACCGAGTCGGTGATGTCGGCCTCCACCAACCACATCGTCAGCAGGTCGTGGGCGTGCCCGCGGGCCTCGCCCAGGCCGGCCGGCCCCGCCGGTACAGCGATCTCGGCGAACCGGGCCGCCCCGCCTGAGTCGCTGTCGGCAAGTCCGACCAGCAGCAGCGCCACATCGTCGTCGTGGCCCTCCGCCCGGCCGAGCGCGGCCAGTGCGTGGTCCGCCCGGCTGCCCACCGATCCGCCCTGGCGCGAGAGCACCGCCGCCAGGTCTGACACCCCTGTGTCGATGTCACGATCCCGGCTTTCCACCAGTCCGTCGGTGAACAGCACCAGCAACGCTCCCCGGTGCAGCCGGACGGTGTATTCCCGGATGTCACCGCGGCCGAGGCCCAGCGGGGTACCGGCCTCCATGTAGAGCCGCGACACCAGCCCGTCCGGGGCGACGACCAGGGGCGGCGGATGGCCCGCGTTGGCGAGCGTCAGCAGGCCGGTGTGTGGTTCGACGACAGCGTAGATACAGGTCGCGATCTGGCCTTCGTCGATCTCGCAGACAATGCTGTCCAGCAGCGTCAGCACCTCGTATGGCGACAGTTCCAGGCGCGCGCAGGTCCGCACCGCGGTCCGCAGCTGACCCATGATCGCCGCTGCCCGGACCCCCCGGCCCATGACGTCACCGATGACCAGCCCCACCCGGCCCGCGCCGAGGTCGATGACATCGAACCAGTCACCGCCTACCTCGGTGTCGGCAACGCCCGGCACGTAGCGGGCAGCGATCTCAAGCCCCTCAGGCTCGGCCACGGTCAACGGCAGGAGACTGCGTTGCAGCGTCAGCGCGGTGTCCCGGCTGTGGCGATAGAGCTCGGCGTGTTCGACCGCGACCGCGGCGCGCGCCGCGAGTTCCTCCAGGAACGCCACGTCCGCCCCGGTGAACGGCGCACGGTCCCCGGCTGCCATGAGGCTGAGCACACCCGCCACCTGGCCGCGCAGGATCAGCGGCACAGCGGCGAGGGTGTGTGCCCCCACGTGCCGCATCCATCGGGCCATCTCCGTGGATGACAACCACGACGCGCCGCTCAGCGGCTCGATACGGCTGTGCCCGGTGAGCGCGGCGAGGGTGACCGGGCTGTCGTTCGGCCACGGACCGGTACGGGCCCGCGGCATCGGCAGCCGGGTGAGGCCGGGACGGACAGCGGCGGCCGCCCGCCGCAGGACTGGGGCACCCGGCGGCACGGCGGTTGCGCCGGCGGGTTCGTCCTGATCGCTTTGACCGGAGCCGGCCGGCTGGGTCGGCTGGGTCGGCTGGGTCGGCCCCAGCAGATACACCGCGCAGGAATCAGCGAGTTCGCCGACAACGACGTCGGTGAGTGCCCGCAGAGCCCGCTCGGGTTCGAGCGCGCTCGAGACCGCTCCGGTCGCGCGGGCCAGTAGTTCCAGGCGACGGCCTGCCTCGCGCGCGGCGCCCTCGGCGATCCGTGCCATCTCCTCCGCCCGGCGGCCCGCCTGTGCCTCGACGAGAACCCGCTCGAACAGCGTGGCGCGCTCAAGCGCCTGGGCACACTGGCCGGCAAGCGCGGTCAGGAAGGCGCGGTCCTCCGGCGAGAACTCGCGCGGCGCGCGGAAGCCGAAAAACAGCGCGCCGAACGGGGCGTCGGTGGTGGCCAGTGGAAGTACCGCCCACGCGTGCTCATCGGCATCGGTGACGCTCGCGACCAGCGCTGGCACAGGCCAGCGTCCGGCGAGTTCCGCCCGGCCGGACAGAAACAACGCGCGACCACCTCGAATGGCCTCCGACAGCGGGTGGATCGCGCCCAGGTTGATGTCAGACCAGCTGCTGACGAACCATGGCGGATAGCCGAGCAGGGACCGGAAGCGCAGGCAGCCGCTGCTCTGGTCGACCAACGCCACCCCCCTGCCGGCCGCGTCCAAGGCCTGCTGCCCGGCTTCGAGCACGACGGTGGCCACCTCGTCGACGGTCACTGCACGTGACAACGCGGCAGTGACGAGCCGCAGGCGCTCGTTCCATTCAGCCGCGCTCCGCGCACGCGCCGCCAGCGCGCTGTGGGCGCTGGCGATCGCGCGTGCCTCGGTGACGTCGCGGCTCGTGCCCACCCACTCGACCAAACGATCATCACTTGTAACCGGCAGGAGCCGCAGGGCGAGGATGTGATCCGTGCCATCCGCACCGGCGAGGCGGAACTCCGTCTCAAAGACGCCGCGCCGCTCGACCGCCTGCCGCCAGGCCCGCGCGACCCGGTCGCGGTCCTCGGCGTGCACCGCGTCAAGCCAGCCGAATCCGACGATCTCCGAACGCCGCTGGCCCGTGATCGCTCGCCACCGCGGCAGGTCGGCGTCCAGGCCGCCATGGGCATCCGTGTGGAAGACATCCGCGGCCACAGCCTCGACCAGCGCCTGGCACCTGGCCTCACCGCGGGCCGCCTCGCCGCGGGCGTCGCTCAACGCGGTGATATCCGTGGCGACGAAGGCCACGCCGAGCAGCGCGCCTCGGGCATCGGTCGCCGGGTACCAGCTGACAGTCCAGGTCCGCGGCGGCTGCGGGCCGTCGGCCGCGACACTGACCTCCAGGTCCACCACGGGATCACCGGTGGTGACCACCCGCTGAAGCACCTCGTCCATCTCGCGGCCGATGTCCCCCAGCAGTTCCGCCGTGGTGCGACCGATGTGCTCCGCGGCAGGGCGGCCGTTCAACCTGGCCAGGACGTCGTTGACCCGCACATAACGCCCCGCGGTGTCGTAGAGGGCGAGACCGACCGGCGCCTGGGCGACGAGCGCCGCCAGGAGCTCGACAGTCGGCTCCGCCGCGCCGTTCGTGCCCTCACCGCCAGCCGCTGGGCCGAGCCCGCGGGGCTCGCCATCACCGTCGTCGGCCCGATCGCCTGTCGACCCAGCCGACGAAGGTCCGGACGGCTCCTCGAGGAACGGCGTCGTCATGGGAAAAGATTGTGGACGGTGGGGCAACGTTGTGCTCAATGCCCTACCCCTGACATTTCCGGCCATCGTTTGGTTGCCACCCGGTCACGAACACGGCCCGCCATGGAGCTGTCCCGGGCCCGGGACAGCTCCGACGTCGCGTGCGGATCCGGTCACCTCCGGAGCATCTTCATGGACGTACCCGCTGGCGTCGTCCAGCCCGTGCTTTGGTGTGGGTGCCCACAGTTTGCGCGGCCCGGCGTCCGCGCGGGGCAGCCCGCGGCCCACGACGACCTCCGCGGACAACACCGTGACCGACGACTTCGAGACAATGACCGGGTTCAGCGTGAGGGATGCCACCTCCGGCAGGTCGTCCGCGAGCCGCGCGACCCGCATGAGCAGCAGCTCAAGGGCTGCGACGTCGACGGTCTCCGCTCCCCGGTAACCGAACAGCAGGGGGGCGGCCCGGACCGACCGCACCAGCCGTGCCGCGTCGGAGTCGGTGAGCGGCAGGATGTGGTGGGCACGGTCACCCAGCAGATCGGTGGCGGGCCCAGCCAGCCCGAAGGACACCAGCGGCCCGTATCGCGGATGCTCGAGGGAACCGACCACCACCGCGACCCCTGCCGGGGCCATCCGCTGCACGACGAATGACCCGCTGGCGGCGAGCTGTGCGTCACCGCCGTTCCCGTCACCGAGCCGCGCCAGCATCGACGACCAGGCGGTCCGCAACGCCGCCGGGCCGAACAGGTCGAGCCGCTGCCCACCGAGCTCGGGGCGGTGCCGATATGGGCGGGCACGCGCTTTGAGGGCCACCGGCCACCCGAGCCGTTCCGCGGCCAGTACCGCCTCATCAGCGGACGTGACCGTGCTGAACGGCTGGACGTCGATGCCGTAACAGTCGAGCAGATCGGCCACCCGGTCGTCGTCGATCGGACCGGAAACGCCGGCGAGCAGCGCACGGGCCGCCTTGGCCCGCCGGGTGATCTCAGGCACCGAGCCGGCCGGCTCCGCGCGCCACTCAGCGTATGAGACAGCCCGCACCAAGGCCGCCACGGCGCCCTCCGGCGACGGGTAACCCGGCACGCCAGCGAGATCCGGTGGTACCTCGGTGCCCAGAACCGTCGCGAGGACGGGCACGTCGACAACCTTCGCTGCGGCCGCGACCGCCCTCGCGACCGGGCCGGGTTCAGCCGGCGCCAGCCGCACCACCGTCGCGATCAGCGCGTCCGCACGGCCAGCCGCGTCGATGAGAACCTCGGTGAACGTCTCGGGCGGGGTGCCACCCGGCAGCAGGATCCGCTCCACCGCGAGCCCGGACGCCTCCGCGGCCTGGCAGGTCAGCCAGACCAGTGCCCGGGAGTCGCCGACGACCGCGACCCGCCGCCCGGCCGGCAGCGGCTGGGCGGTCAGCAGCAGCGCCACATCGAAGCCCTGGGAGATCCGATCAACCCTGATCACGCCCGTCTGGCGCAGTAACGCGTCATCCAGGGGCGAGCGGCCGCTGGTCACCACCACGACCGGCGTGCGCCGTCCGACCCGGCGGGCCAGCCGGGCGAACTTCCGCGGGTTGCCGAAGGTCTCCACGTGCATGAAGACCACGTCGGTGGCTGGATCCTCCTCCCAGAACTGCAGAAGGTCGTTGCCACTCACGTCGACTCGGTCACCCGCTGAGACAAAACAGGACAGCCCAACCCCGCGGGCAGCCGCCGCCTCCAGCAGCGCCGCGCCGAGCGGGCCGGACTGTGAGTAGCAGCCGACCCGCCCAGGGGCGGGCATCCGGCCTGCCAACGACGCGTTGAGCCCGGTGGCGAGGTTCTGGATGCCCAGGCTCGCCGGCCCCACCACGCGCATGCCGGATGCGCGGGCCGCGGCTGTGACCTCGATCTCCGCCTGGTAGTCGCCGAGGTCGGTGAGCACCACCAGACCGCGAACGCCCTTACGGCCGCACTGGTCTATGATCTCGGGCACGTTACGCGGTGGCACGCACACCACGGCCAGGTCCACCGGGCCGTCGATGTCGGCCACCGAGGCGACCGCCCGTACCGACGCGACCGCGCCCCCGACGTCAGCCGCGGCGGGGTTGACCGGATAGACCGGGCCGGCGAACCCACCGGCCAACAGGTGCCGGAAGACCGTGTGCCCCACCGCGTCGCGATCCCGGGAAGCCCCGATCACCGCGACGGACCGCGGGTGCAGCAGCCGGACGATCGACGCGGCCTCCGCGTGGTGCTCACGGGCACGCATGACGTCCACCGAGGTCTGCGTGGGTGCGATCTCAAAGGACAGCCGGACCGCCCCACTGTCCCACGCTCGTGACACACTGTAACCGGCGTCCAGAAAAACCCCGATCATCTGACGGTTCTCGCTGAGCACATCGGCGTCGAAACGACGGATCCCGCGTTCGGACGCAGCCGCCGCCAGATGTTCCAGCAGGACCGATCCGAGGCCGCGGCCCTGGTGGGCGTCTTCTACGAGAAAAGCGACCTCCGCGGCCAACGCCGGACGCCGCGCCCCCGGTGGCGGCTCCTCCGCATCCGTCCGATCATGTTCGGCCGCCGGCGCCGGTGCGCCCTCCCAGTGGGCGATGGCCACGATCTCGTCCCCGATGAGCGCGACCAACGCTCCACGCACCCACTGGTCGACAACGGTCATCCGCCGGATGTCGGCATCGGTGAGCGGCCCGCGTGCGCTGAAGTAGCGGAAGTAGATGCTGCGCATCGACAGACGGCCCCAGAACGCGCGCAGTCGCTCACCGTCACCAGGTACGACCGGACGAAGCCGGGCAGTACCCCCGTCGGCGAGGATGACGTCCGCCTCCCACCTCGCCGGGTAGCTTGCCCCGGCGTCGGCCCGCATCCCGTCGTCATGCCTCGGCGGCACGGTGTCACTCATCTGTCGACGAGGGGGTCGAGGCCATGCAGCGGAAGGATCTCTCGCCGGGTGGCCGCCACCGCCCGGTCCAGGGGGTCGTCCGGATCACCCTCGCCTGCTTCCCAGGGATGGAAGGCGATGTCGACGCCGTCGCCGAAACGGTCGGGCGCGGGACCGCCAGCGACGGCCGTGCCGGTGGCCTCCCGCACGCGGGCGTCAGCCGCGTGCCGCCACTCCGCCGGCAGCGGTCGCGAGCAGTCCAGCGGCACGTGGCCGGCAATGGCCAACAGGTGCGTCCAGGCGCGTGGCACCACCGACGCGAGCGCGTAGCCACCGCCCCCGCAGGCAACCCATCGTCCGCCGCACACTTCATGTGCCAGATCGTGCAGGGCCTGGTAGGAAGCACGCTGTCCGTCGACCGACAGTGTCAGATCCCCGAGCGGATCGAGGAAATGTGTGTCACACCCGTGCTGGGTGACCAGGATCTCAGGGGCGAACTCACGCAGCAGCACCGGAACCACCCCGCTGAACGCCCGCAGCCATCCGGCGTCTCCGGTGCGCGGCGGCAGCGCGACGTTGACCGACATACCGCTGGCCTCCCCCGCCCCGGACTCGTCCGGGAAACCGGTGCCGGGAAACAGGGTCCGGCCGGACTGGTGCAAGGAGATCGTCAGTACCCGTGGGTCATCGTAGAAAGCGGTCTGGACACCGTCACCGTGATGAACGTCGACGTCGACGTAGGCCACCCGAGCGGCCCCGTTGCGCAGCAACCAGGCGATCGCCACCGCCGGGTCGTTGTAGACGCAGAACCCACTGGCGGCGAGACGCATCGCATGGTGGAGCCCGCCCGCGGGAGCCACGGCATGGCCGTGCCGTCCCGTCCACACGGCGTCGGCCGCGGCCAGCGTCCCACCGGTAATCCGGGCGGCGGCGGTGTGCATGGACTCGAAGACCGGGTTGTCCGGTGTTCCCAGACCGAACATGGCCGCCAATCCGCGCGCGGCGTACCGCGGCGCCTGGCGCACCGCCTGCACGTACGCGGGGTCGTGCACAAGTTCGATCAACTCATCCGTCGCGAGCTGAGGCGACCGGACCGCCATCTGGGGGCCGTCCAGAACTCCGGTACGCGCGGCGAGGTCCATGGTCAGCTGGAGCCGCACAGGATGCAGCGGGTGTCTGCGCCCGAAGCCGTAGTCGGCCAGCTCAGAATCCCACATGACCAGCGTTGGCCCGGGATCACCACCGTCAGCGGAACCGTTCGGCCGCGAAGTACCGCCCATGATTCGACCCTACGGCGTGTTTCGGAAGCCGTCATTCGATCAGGGAGCCGCGTCCAGGTGGTTCCTGGCAAGGCCGCAGGCCACACCGATACCGGAGCTGTATCGGTGTGGCCGAGAGCGTAGCCAGGGGCCGCCTGGACGCGGCGAGCCGGACAGACGGCTTCCGAAACACGCCCCCAGGCCAACGGCGGGCCGATCATCCTCTGTAGAGCGACCGGCAATAGGGGATGCAGCGTCGCCAGCGGCACAGTCCGGCCAGTCCCACCGACCACGCCAACCAGGCCAACCAGGCCAAAGGCGGCGGCTGGTCGCACGGCGTGATTTTTTCGACGCACCCCGGCCGTCGAGTGGACCATTTCGGCCTCCCGTATTCGTTAGGGTCTGAGTCCGTGGCTGTTGGACACGATGATGAACACGAGATTGCGCCAGATGCCGGACCCAGGATGGATATCGCGGGACGGCGGCTGTGGACGCCATCTCCCCAGCGGGTCCGCGCCGCCGGGGTCACCGCCTATCTGGACTGGCTGGCCACCGAACGCGACCGGAAGCTGAGCGGTGCCACGGCTTTGTGGCAGTGGTCGGTGGACGACCTTGACGGGTTCTGGGACTCGATCTGGGATTTCTGCGCGGTCGAGGGCGAGCGGGGGGACGGCCCCGCCCTTGCCGACGCCCGGATGCCGGGCGCTCAGTGGTTCCCGACCGCCCGCGTGAACTATGCCGAGAACGCTTTAACGCGACATGGCCCCGCACCCGCGGTGATCGCCGTCCGCGAGGACTCGACCACCGCCGTGGTCTCCTGGGACGAACTTCGCCGCGAGGTCGCGGCAGCTGCGGCGGGGCTGCGGCGCCTGGGTGTGCGTCCCGGCGACCGGGTCTGCGCCGTGCTGCCGAACTGCGTCCATGCCGTGGTGGCCATGCTCGCCACGACCAGCGTCGGCGCGGTCTGGTCGTGCTGTTCCCCGGATTTCGGGCCCTCCGCCATTGCCGACCGTTTCGCTCAGATCACCCCTACGGTGCTCATCGGGGTGGACGGCTACACCTACGGCGGAAAGTCCTTTGACACGCTCGGCGCGCTCGGTGGCGTGGCCGACCGTCTGCCAGACCTGCGGGCAATGGTCGTGATTCCATACCTGGCCGCGGATGCCGTCGAGCGTGCCCACAAGGCCCACCTACCGGCTGTCATCTCCTGGGCGGACCTGCTCGCCGGCTGCGATGACCAGGTCCCCGCCTTCCACCGGGTCCCCTTCGACTCGCCACTGTGGATCCTGTACTCCTCGGGTTCGACCGGCCGCCCGAAACCGATCGTGCAGGGCCATGGCGGCATCCTGTTGGAACACCTCAAGTCGCTGGTGCTCCATCTCGATCTGGGACCTGACGATCGCTTCCTGTGGGTGACAAGCACCGGCTGGATGATGTGGAACCTGCTCGTGTCCGGCCTGCTGGCCGGGGCGACCGTCGTGCTTTTCGACGGCAGCCCGAAGTTCCCCGACCTGGGGACCCTGTGGCGGCTCGCCGAGGCCGTCCGCATCACCTGCCTGGGAGCAAGTCCCGGCCTGCTGGCCGCGTGTGAACGCTCGGGCATCGTCCCGCGGGAGATCGCCGACCTCTCCGCGATACGTACCATCGGTTCCACCGGCTCGCCGTTGTCCTCGGCCGGGTACGCCTGGGTGTACGACGCGGTCGGCTCCGACCTGATGCTCTCGTCGATCAGTGGCGGCACGGACATGTGCACGGCGGTCGCGGCGGGCCTGCCCACGCTGGCAGTGCACGCCGGGGAAATCTCCATGCGCGGGCTCGGTTGCGCGGTGAGCACCTTCGACGGCGACGGCAAGGAGCTCGTCGACGAGATCGGCGAACTGGTGCTCACCGCGCCCATGCCCTCGATGCCGCTCTTCTTCTGGGGCGACGATGACGGCTCGCTGCTGCGCGCGTCCTACTTCTCGACCTACCACGGCGTGTGGCGCCACGGCGACTGGGCCAGGATCACCCCGACCGGATCGGTGATCATATATGGCCGCTCGGACGCGACCCTGAACCGCGGCGGAGTCCGGCTGGGTACCGCCGAGTTCTACCAGGTGCTGGACAGCATTCCCGGCGTGGCGGACAGCATGATCATCGATACCTCGACCGCTGAGCGACCAGGTGAGCTCGTGCTGTACGTCGTGCTGGAGGACAGCGGAACGCTTACCGACTCCTTCATCAGCACCCTGCTGACGACGATCAGAAGGGAGCTGAGCCCCCGGCATGTGCCTGACCGCGTCGAACAGATCTCCGCGATTCCCCGCACCTACAACGGCAAGAAACTGGAAGTGCCGGTTCGTCGCCTGCTGCTGGGCGCAGCCCTGGAGCAGGCCGTCAGCCTCGGCATGGTCGCGAATCCCGAGGCGTTGCTGCCGTTCATCCCGCCCGCGGCCAGCTGACCGGCGGCGGCCGGCAGTCCTCGCCTTCGCCTTCGCGCCAAAAAAAGATCCCCTGCCCGGTGACCGGGCAGGGGATCTCCACCACGACGACGCACTACATCCCGGACGCGCTACATCCCCGGATGCGTCAGTCGAGAAACTCGCGCAACCTGCTCGCGACCGCCGGCTTACGCAGTTCGCGAAGGGTGTCGCGCTCAATCTGGCGAATCCGCTCACGGGTCAGCCCGAGACGGTTACCGACCTCGGCAAGCGTGTGCTGCTTGCCGTCGGCAAGGCCGAAGCGCAGCCGCATGACCTCACGTTCACGCGGTGTGAGCCCACTCAACACGCCCTCGATCTCGTCCTGCATGGCGCCGTAGGAGGCGGCGTCCGCGGGAGAGGTGGCATCCGCATCCTCGATGAAGTCACCGAGGACCGAATCCCCGTCGTCGCCCACCGCGGTCTCCAGGCTGACCGTGTCCTGGGCGTACCGGCGCAGTTCGACGACCTGCTCGATCGGCATGTCGAGCTCCAGAGCCAGCTCCTCGTCAGTCGGTTCCCGACCGAGTGTGGAGACGAGCTGACGCTGCAGTCGAGTGATCTTGTTGATCTGCTCGACGACATGGACCGGGATCCGGATCGTCCTGGCCTGATCGGCCAGTGCCCGACCGATGGCCTGCCTGATCCACCAGGTGGCGTAGGTCGAGAACTTGTAGCCCTTGGCGTAGTCGAACTTCTCGACCGCGCGGATCAGCCCGAGGTTTCCCTCCTGAACCAGGTCGAGCAAGGTCATGCCACGACCGCTGTACTTCTTGGCGACCGAAACCACCAGGCGCAGGTTCGCCGAGACCAGCTGCTGTTTTGCCGCATGCCCGTCCCGGACCAGAGTCCCGAGGTCGCGCCGCAGCGCCGGCTCCAGGTCGGAGTCGGTGTCCAGCTTGTACTCGGCAAACAGGCCGGCTTCGACCCGCTTGGACAGCTCGACTTCCTGCGCGGCATTGAGCAGGGGTACCTTGCCGATCTCGCGCAGGTACATGCGCACGAGATCGGCCGTTCCGGCATGCTCCGAGGTTGCGCGGGCAGCCGGCGCTCCACCTGTTGGCTCCTCCTCGTCGAGAACCTCGACGCCAAGGGCTGTCAACCGGGCAATCAGGACGGGAAGTAGTTCAAGACCGAGGTCAGCGGTCTCGAGCGCTTCGCGAAGTTCGGCGCGGCTCAATTCGCCGGATTCGCGCCCACGCGCGACAAGCTCGGCGACCTGAGTAACGTCGAGTTCGTCGGTATCATCGGGCACGGCGGCCAGGCCACGGCCGGGCACCGTGCGTGCAGGAGTGGCCGACCGGCGGGTGCGCCGCGTACTTGTGGCACGCGTACGCGGCTCGTCGGGGCGCTCATGAAGTTCCAGGGCAGGCAGCGTCATCAGTAGCAGATCCGAAGGTCGGTGCGGGTGGCGGGTCTTGGTGCTTGCACGTATGGGCAACGCCTGACGGCGTCCCTCCCATTCCGCGTTCAGACACAACCGGACGTAAGCGATCGCCGGGTCTACGAAGCAGTGTAGACCCTCGCTCTCGGGACGCCGCACCCGCTGTCGCGAAGACTACCCTGCGGACCGGCCGGTGTGTCGCGAATAACTAACTATCTCTTCAGGCCCGCTCTTCAGACCTCCGCAGCCACGATGCCAATACCGAGCCCAGGAACAACAAATCGCCAATACAGCACCAACCTCCATCGAAACCCATAAGGGTGGCTACGGTATGGCGCCGCACCCGCCGCACAGTGACCACTCGCGCCAAACAGGGGTCCGCTGATCAGAATTCGAGAGTGGTAGCGCGAGCGCGACGCGCCGCCCCAGCCATGGCCTAGCTGCAGCCGCTGGTGGAGCCACATTGCTCGCACACGTAGCAGCTACCGGCCGGCCGCATGGTCACCCCGCAGGTGAAACACAGCGGCGCGTCCACGGCGTTCTGCGCCGACAGCGACTCTCCCACCGGGACCTCCGCCGGCAACGACCCCCGCACCTGGACCGTCGACCGCACAACCGGGAAGGCATGCTCGTGCCCGGCCTGCCGCGCCTCCGTCATTGGGCCGGCCCCGGTCAACCGGTCAGCGGAGAGCTCGGCGCCGACCGTGTCGACCGGCTCCGGAGCTGACGCTACTGATGACACTGACGCCGACGCAGGCTCCACGAGAGCATCAGATACGTCCACCGCGCCCGGCCCGCCATACTGCCCGGTGAGCTGACGCGCCCGCTCCTGGGCGCTCAGCACACCGAGTTCCGCGCGGGTTTCCTGAGGCAGGTAGTCCAGCGCCAAGCGGCGGAAGAGGTAGTCCATCACGGACTGGGCCATCCGGACATCCGGGTCGTCGGTCATGCCGGCCGGCTCGAAACGCATGTTGATGAACTTGCGGACGTAGGCGTCCAGCGGGACACCGTACTGAAGCGCGATCGAGATCGCAATGGAAAACGCGTCCATGACACCTGACAGGGTGGAGCCCTGCTTCGACATCTTGATGAAGACCTCGCCGAGACCGTCATCGGGATAGGACCCAGCGGTCATGTAGCCTTCCGCGCCACCGACGGAGAAGGACACCGTCCGGGAAGGCCGGATCTTCGGCAGGCGGCGACGGACGGGCTGGTACTCCTCCGGCAGCCCGCCGACAGCCACCGCGGCTGCCGTGCCGGTGCCCGCGGCCGCTCCCGCGGACCTCTTCGCGCCACGCAGGTCGGACAGCGGCTGGCCGACCTTGCAGTTGTCCCGGTAGATGGCCAGGGCCTTCAGCCCGAGCCGCCAGCCCTCGAGGTAGATCCGCTCGACGTCCTCGACGGTTGCCGAGGACGGCATGTTGACAGTCTTCGAAATAGCTCCGGACAGAAACGGCTGGACCGCCGCCATCATCCGGATATGCCCCATGGGGCTGATCGCCCGCTCGCCGATCGCGCAGTCGAACACCTCGTAGTGCTCGCGGCGCAGGCCCGGCGCGTCGATGACATGGCCGTGCTCGGCCACGTACTCGACGATCGCCTCGACCGTCTCCTCGGCGTAGCCGAGAGCCCGCAGCGCGGCGGGAACCGTCTGGTTGACGATCCGCATGCTCGATCCGCCCACCATCTTCTTCATCTTCACCAACGCGAGGTCGGGTTCGATGCCGGTGGTGTCGCAGTCCATCGCCAGCCCGATCGTGCCGGTCGGAGGGAGCAGGCTGACCTGCGCATTACGCCATCCGTGCTTCTCGCCCAAGGCGTGCGCACGGGCCCATTCAGCGGCGGCCAGGGCGAGCACCCGGGCGTCATCCGCTCCGGCGTTGCGGACCGTGTCCGTCGCGGCGGCGTGCTTACGGATCACCCGGCGATGGGCCTCGGCGTTGCGCGCGAAGCCCTCGTACGCCCCCATGACGCCCGCGAGCTGCGCCGAGCGCCGGTAGGCCGCCGCGGTCATCAGCGCGGTGATCGCGCCAGCCATCGCCCGGCCGCCCTCGGAGTCATACGCGCGGCCTGTCGCCATGAGCAGCGCACCGAGATTTGCGTAGCCGATCCCGAGCTGGCGGAACGCCCGGGTCACCCGGGTGATCTCCGGGGTCGGGAAGTCAGCGAAACAGATCGAGATGTCCATCGCGGTGATAACCAGCTCGACGGCGGCGACGAACGCCTCCGCGTCGAAGGTCAGATCGTCGCGCAGGAACCGCATCAGGTTCAGCGAGGCCAGGTTGCAGCTGGAGTTGTCCAGGTGCACGTACTCGCTGCACGGATTGCTGGCGCTGATCCGGCCGGACTCCGGGCAGGTGTGCCAGTCGTTGATCGTGTCGTCGTACTGGATCCCGGGATCCGCGCAGTCCCACGCGGCCTGCGCGATGGTGCGGAACAGCGGCCGCGCCCCGATGGTCTCGATGATCCGCCCGTCGATCCGGGCCCGCAGGTGGAAGTCGGTGCCGTCGAGCACCGCCCGCATGAACTCGTCCGTCACCCGGACCGAGTTGTTGGCGTTCTGGTACTGCACCGAGACGATGTCACGGCCGCCGAGGTCCATGTCGAAGCCGGCGTCCCGCAACGCTCGGATCTTGCTCTCCTCACGGGCCTTGCTCTCGACGAAGTCGACGATGTCGGGGTGGTCGACGTCAAGCACGACCATCTTCGCGGCTCGTCGGGTCGCGCCACCTGATTTGATCGTCCCGGCCGAGGCGTCGGCTCCACGCATGAAGCTGACCGGGCCGGACGCGGTACCGCCGGAGGAGAGCAGCTCCCTGGACGAGCGGATGCGTGACAGGTTCAGCCCGGCACCCGAGCCACCTTTGAAGATCAGGCCCTCTTCCCGGTACCAGTTGAGGATCGACTCCATCGTGTCGTCGACGGACAGGATGAAACAGGCCGAGACCTGCTGTGGCGCCGAGGTGCCGACGTTGAACCACACGGGGCTGTTGAAGCTGAAGACCTGGTGCAGGAGCATCCAGGTCAGCTCCTGCGCAAAGACCTCGGCGTCGGTCTCCGACGCGAAGTACCCGTTCTGCTGCCCGGCGGCCGCGTAGGTGCGCACGACCCGGTCGATGAGCTGGCGCAGCGACCATTCGCGCGTGGCAGCGCCCAACGCGCCGCGGAAGTACTTGCTCGTGACGATGTTCGTGGCGTTCACCGACCAGAAGTCAGGGAACTCCACCCCGCGCTGCTCGAAGTTGACCGAACCGTCCCGCCAGTTGGTCATCACGACGTCCCGCAGCTCCCAGGTGACCTCGTCGTAGGGATGTACACCGGGTGACGTGTAGACACGTCCTACTTTCAGGCCGGTGGTCTTACCAGCGGGCCGGGTCGACTTCGTGCCGCGGGTCTCGGTCATGGCGCTCCTCGTCTGGCGGATACGGCATTGGGCGGCGACTAGGGCGTGTTTCGACAGTCACCTGGACGCGGCTCCCTGATCGAACGACGACTTCCGAAACACGCCGTAACCAGCTGGTGAACTACCTGGCCTGCGTCCGAAGACCGGCGATCGCGGTCTCGAAGTCCGCCAGGGAGTCGAAGGCCAGGTACACCGAGGCGAACCTCAGGTAGGCGACCTCGTCAAGATCTCGCAGTGGGCCGAGAATCGCTCGGCCGATCTCGTCCGAGGGAATCTCGGCCGCTCCGGACGCACGCAGCGTGTCCTCGACCAGCTGAGCAAGCTGGGCCAGCGCGTCCGTCTCCACCGGGCGGCCCTGGCACGCCCGGCGCACCCCCGCCACCACCTTCGCGCGGCTGAACGGCTCGGTGACCCCGCTGCGTTTGATGACCCGTAGTGATGCCTCCTCGATCGTCGTGAACCGGCGGCCGCAGGACGAACACGATCGCCGACGGCGGATCACGGCACCTTCCTCGGTCTCGCGGCTGTCGACAACCCTGCTGTCCGGGTGTCGACAAAACGGGCATCGCACGGACGATCCCCCAAGATCTTGATGACTTACACCTTCGTAACTACCACATGTTGTGGTGGACGATAGAGTCAGCCACCACGGCCTGGCAAACCCGCCGGCGTGTCCAACGGTCAGGGCAGGCGAAGCGCCTGACCCGGAACAAGATCGGTGGTGTCGAGCTGATTCATACCGGCCAGCCGCGCCACAACCACCCGGGTGTCACCCTCAGGCGCCAGCCCACGCGCTATCCCCCACAGGGTCTCCCCGGACTGGACCACATGAACACGCGCCGGCCCGCCGCCCCCACGCGACGAGGCCAACGAGGTCACCCGCGCGAGCGACAGGACCAGACAGAAGACAGCCGCGACGAGGACGACCAGGACCGCCCGACCTCTCCTGGTCAACCTCAGTGGAGGCTCAGCCGACCTCTCCACCACACACTCCTTCAACCTCCGAGATCGCAAACGACGAACATCCGTTCGATCGAACTCCCGATCGAGTTTCTACCGCACGACCCCGACGGAATCGCCACGACACGCTCGAACAGACGTTTGAGAAATTCGGTCACGGCAGTTACGGTCGTACCGATGAGATGTCGGTTGTGACCACCAGCGCCGGTTCCTGGCAAAACCACCGGGTCCGCCGGGAGCGGAGTCTGCCACGACCGCGAAACGAAGGAGAACGGCAGGTATGACCACCGACCCCAACCGCGCCCGACGTGGCCGGCCACCACGCGGCAGCGTGCGCGACCTGCCGGACGGGCCGGCGGACGCGTCGGGCCTGACCCCCCGCCAGCGCAAGGTGCTGGAGGTGATCCGCAATGCCGTCGAGCGCCGCGGATACCCCCCCAGCGTGCGCGAGATCGGCCAAGCGGTCGGGCTGACCAGCACAAGCAGCGTCGCGCATCAGCTCAGGATGCTGGAGGAGAAGGGCTTCCTACGGCGTGACCCCCACCGCCCGCGGGCCATGGAGGTACTTTCCGCGGACGCACCGGTCCGCCCGGCGGCACGTGACAGCCTCCGTCTCGGGGCACCAGCGACGCCGGCTGCCGGTGCCGACGGATCGGTGGTCCCGCCGGACGGCCGTCGCGACGCGGCCTACGTACCCGTCCTCGGCCGCATCGCGGCGGGCGGGCCGATTCTTGCCGAACAGGCGGTTGAGGAGATCTTCCCTCTTCCCCGGGAAATCGTCGGCGAGGGCACCCTGTTCATGCTACGCGTTGTCGGGGATTCCATGGTCGATGCCGCGATCTGCGACGGGGACTGGGTGGTCGTCCGGCAACAGCCGGTCGCGGACAGCGGCGAGATCGTCGCCGCAATGATCGATGGCGAGGCCACGGTCAAGACCTTGCGTCACCGTGATGGCCATGCATGGCTCCAACCACAGAACCCGGCCTATGCCGATATTCCGGGTGACGAGGCGGCGATCCTCGGCCGGATCGTCGCGGTTCTGCGCCGGGTCTGATCGTGGCTGGCTGTGCCGACCGGGAGAAAGCCGGACGCATGGTGGCGGTCGTCGGGCCGACCGCGGCCGGCAAAAGCGAACTCGCGATCGACCTTGCCGCCGTACTCGGCGGTGAGGTCGTCAATGCCGACTCCATGCAGCTCTACCGCGGCATGGACATCGGCACAGCCAAAGTACCGACGCGGGAGCGCAGAGACGTCCCGCACCATCTGCTTGACATCTGGGAAATCACCCATGCCGCTGACGTGGCGTCCTACCAGGCCAGAGCACGAACCGTCATCGACGATCTGCTGAGTGCCGGCCGGACCCCGGTGCTCGTCGGCGGCTCAGGGCTCTACATCAGGGCTGTCATCGACGACCTCAGGTTTCCTGGCACCGACCCGGCGGTACGCGCGCGCCTTGAACAGGAGCTGTCCGAACGCGGGGCGGCCGCGTTGCACGCCGACCTGACCGCGCGGGCGCCCAGAGCGGCTGCCGCCATCCTGGCCAGCAATGGTCGCCGCATCGTGCGCGCGCTGGAAGTGCTGGAGCTCACCGGCGGCTTCGCCGCCTCCCTACCGGAACACCGCGCGGTCTATGACGTCGTTCAGATCGGCCTCGACCATCATGACCTTGATATCCGAGTCGCCGACCGCGTGGCGGAGATGTGGGCTGCCGGCATGGTCGAAGAGGTTCAGACGCTCGCCGGTCTGGGCCTGCGGAAAGGACGCACCGCCTCACGCGCCCTGGGCTACGCCCAGGTCCTGGCGTGGTTGGATGGCGAGATCGAATCCAGTGAAGCCGCCCGGCTCGCGACAATTGCCGCGACGCGCCGATTCGTCCGCAGACAAAGGTCGTGGTTTCGCCGCGATCCCCGCATAATTTGGCTAGACCATCCCGACGTCGATCAGGTGGCGGGCATGGTCAGCTCAGCCTGACATGCGATGGGTACCGGCGACCCGTTCATCCCGGCGTCTGGAGACATCTGTGACCGCGCTCGAGCTGAACCTCGTCCCGGCCCTGTGCGCCGCATTCGACGACGGATCGTTGCAGCTGCATTACCAGCCCGAGGTTGACCTGCACAACGGGTCGGTCCCGGCAATGGAGGCGTTTCTGCGTTGGCAGCATCCCGATCGTGGGTTGATGCGCCCGTCACAGTTCATGCCGGTCGCCGAAGCGGCCGGCCTGTCCGAACAGGTCGGACGCTGGGTGCTGCGGACCGCCGTGACGGAGGCTCGGACGTGGCACGAGATGGCTTCAGGGACCATGATCCGCCCACCTCGCCTGTGGGTGAACGTCACTGCCGACCAGCTGACCAGGCCGGATTTCGCGGCCGAGGTGGAACACCTCGTGCGTGACCGGGGGCTGCCGCCGGGAGCCCTCGGGCTGGAGTTCACCGAACAGACTCTTGGGCTGGCGCACATCGGGGTCCCCCGCCTGTTGGCCCAGCTACGCTCGTTCGGGCCAGCGATCGGTGTTGACGGGTTCGGCACCTGGTATGCTTCGATGTCGACTCTTGATGTCCTGCCGCTGGACATGGTGAAGATCGACGGTCGGTTCCTTCATGCGATGCAGCGGGACCTGGAAGGTGAAGCCGTACTGGCCTCGATCATTACGCTGGCTCACCGACGCCGGCTGATGGTGGCGGCAGAAGGCGTCGACAGCGCGGTCATCGCATCCAGGTTGGCGGCGATGAACTGTGACCGCGGCGCCGGCCGGCTGTTCTGCCCACCCGTTCCCACCGACGACGCCCGGATGATCGCGCTCGGCCGCGGC
Source organism: Protofrankia sp. CiP3 (assembly GCF_917627345.1). Classification (NCBI taxonomy): domain Bacteria; kingdom Bacillati; phylum Actinomycetota; class Actinomycetes; order Frankiales; family Frankiaceae; genus Protofrankia; species Protofrankia sp. CiP3. The sequence continues at coordinate 58,589 of NZ_CAKJTM010000017.1, forward strand.
CGGCCAGACCGGTGGCAGCAGCGATCGGGTCCATCCGCGGCGTCTTCCCGCCCCACGTCCCGCCACGCCGCCACCGTACCGATGCGCGCACCCGCCGGTGCCGGCTGAGTAACGGATCGACCATCCGCATGCAACCGTGTGTCAGAGAAGGGCAAATATGACGCTTCCCGCCGTTGAGGACACCATCCGCGACCAGTTCTTCGACGCCACCGGCGAGGGACTCGATCTCGTCGATCGAGCGGCCCTACGCCGAGTTCCGGGTCTGACGACCGAACTCGACGACGTCACCGAGGTCGAATACCGCCAGCTCCGGCTGGAACGAGTCGTCCTCATCGGCGTGTGGACCACCGGGACCGCCACCGACGTCCAGACCTCCATGACCGAGCTCGCGGCACTCGCGACCACGGCGGGCTCGGTCATCCTGGACGCGCTCGTCCAGCGCCGTGACACTCCCGACGCCGCGACATACGTCGGTTCCGGCAAGGCCCGGGAACTGAGCGAGGTCGTTGCCGCTGTCGGCGCCGACACCGTTGTCTGTGACGGGGAACTGACCCCCGGCCAGCTGCGCCAGCTGGAGGATGTCGTAAAGGTCAAGGTCATCGACCGGACCGCGCTGATCCTGGATATTTTTGCCCAGCACGCGACCTCCCGGGAAGGCAAGGCGCAGGTCGAGCTTGCTCAACTGCAGTACATGCTGCCGCGACTGCGCGGCTGGGGTGAGTCGATGTCACGGTCCGGCGGCGGCATCGGCACCCGGGGCCCCGGTGAAACAAAGATCGAAACCGACCGGCGGCGCCTGCGCGCGCGCATGACCAAACTCCGCCGGGAACTCGCCGACATGAAGACGGTCCGGGCGACGAAGCGGTCCTCACGGCAACGCAGCAGTGTACCCGCGGTCACGATCGCCGGATACACCAACGCCGGCAAGTCCTCGCTGCTCAACCGCCTGACCGGCGCGGGCGTGCTCGTCGAGGATGCGCTGTTCGCCACGCTTGATCCAACGGTACGGCGGGCCACACTCCCGGACGGCCGGATCTTCACCCTCGCGGACACCGTCGGCTTCGTCCGCCATCTGCCGCACCAGATCGTCGAGGCGTTCCGCTCGACCTTGGAGGAGGTCGCGGACGCCGATCTTCTCCTGCACGTGGTCGATGGTTCGCATCCCGATCCGATGTCACAGATTTCGGCTGTCCGCACGGTGATCAACGATGTCGACGCCGGTGACGTCCCCGAGCTGATCGTGGTGAACAAAACCGACCTGGCGGACCCGGCGGTACTGGCTCGGCTACGCCGAGAAATCCCAACCGCGGTCTTCGTGTCGGCCCGCACCGGCGAGGGCCTGACCACCCTGGTGGAGGCGCTGACCGAACATGTACCGCACCCCGCGGTTGACGTGCGTGTGCTGGTGCCCTTCGCCCGCGGGGATCTGGTGTCCCGGGTCTACGCCGACGGCGAGGTCCTCGATCTCGGGCACACAGCGGACGGCACCATTCTGCGGGCTCGGGTACCGGTCGGCCTCGCCGCCCAGCTCGCCGTGTTCCAGCTCGAACCAGCCTGAAAACGGATGGGCAAGCCGACCGGTCGAGCTCGTGTAGCTATGCCGCCCGCTGGCCGACGGCCTCGCGCCAGAAATCGATCAGCACCGCCGCGGTAGCCGGTGGATTTTCGGTCGCGGGTGAGTGCGCGGCGTCAGGGATCACTTCGTAGCGGGCACCGACACGCACGGCCATGTCCGCCTGCAGATGCGGCGGCCAGGCGTCATCGGCGATGCCGTGCGCAACCAGAACAGGCGCGGCGGCCTCGCGGATCACAGCCGCGAGCTCGCCGACCCGGTCAGGCTCGCCAAGAAGCTGCTCACCCATGACCCGCAGGCCAATGTCGCTGCTGGCGAAGAACCTGCGCTCGAGGAACTCCAAACCACCCGGTGGATAGACGGTGGTGTCCGCGACGCGCACCGCGGCCCACACCGCGTCGCGACCGCTGCGGTCGTAGACGATCCGCATGGCTCGCAACGCGATCCGGCGGGCGCCGACGATGCCCGCGGGACCCGAGCTGAGCAACACCAGGCTGGCCATGATCGAAGGCCGGTTAATGACCGCGGCACGGGCGACCAGACCGCCAAAGGAATGGCCGAGCAGATGCACCGGCCGGCCGATCTCGTCGACCACGCGCCCTACGTCCGCAGCCAGTGCCTCGACCATGCAGTCCCGTTCCGGATCGGCGGCCGGCGACTCGTACTGGCCACGCTGGTCGATCGCGATGACATTGAACCCCGCCTGCGCCAGCCCTTTCATGATCAGCAGATAGTCCTCCTTGCTCCCGGTGTACCCGGGCAGCAGGACGACCGGTGGATCAGCTGGTGAGCCAGCTCGCAGTGCCGCCAGACCCGCGTAGGTCAAGCGCCGCACTCCCGGTGGCAGTTCCGTCGACGTCAAGAGCATTACTAGTGACTCCCCCATTTCCAGCAGGCGACCACGTACCCCACACCGTAAGGCGCACCAACGTACTCAGCGTAAGATATCCATGACCGTTCGTGCGTGTCACTCGGCCTGGAAACAAGACTCGCGCCAGCCAGTACCTGCCACGAGGCACGGCCCGCCGCCATCAGCTCACGGGAGAGAGCGGGCTCGAGCCGCAGCAACCCGGGCGCGTCAGCCGCGGCCAACGCCGCAGCCACCGTGTCGTCATGAGCCGCGGCGCGTTCATCAAAGCCGCCGGGAGCGCCGACCGTCCGCCGCGCGCTGCCGTCCGCCATCACCAGGAACGCGACCCTGGCCGCACGTTGAGCCAACGTGACGCCGATGGTGGCAGCCTCCCGCGGGACGGTCATCGCGCTCACGCCGAATCCGGCCACGTCCCCCTGCCATGCCGTCTGTTCGAGCAGCCAGGCTCCGACCGTCAACGACAACGGCAACGTCGGCCGGTCCGGGCATTGCTGACCAGGTTGGCTTGCCTGTCCCAGAGTCACCGAGCGGGACACCCCGAAACCGGTCAGGGATCCCGACTGGCCGGCCGCATATGCCGCCGTTCGTGGGGCATCGCCGACAACCACGAGAAGGTCCGGCTCCCATGCGACCAGCCGACGAACGGCCTGGATTGCCGGTTCTCGCACAGCTACCGGCTCGCCTCGCGCCACCTCGGGAATGAGCAACGGTGGATGCGGGCAGGTCACCGCCGCGAGCAGCATTACCGGTGGCGCGTGGGCATACCGAGGTCGGTCAGCCGCCGCGTCATCCCGGTCTCCCCAGCATCGCTCGGTGTGTGCCGCGCGATCTGCCAGAGGTCACCCGCTCTGGTCCGTCGATGGGTCAGTGGCGGATCGTCCGCCACAAGATGGTGCGGCGCGCCTCTGGTGATCACAGTTTCGATCACATCACCGGGCCGGATCCCTGGGTCCGCGCTGTCGGAAACAGCCGGTGGCCGGAGGTGGACAAGCCGGCCGTCACGGGCACGGCCAGATCGTCGCCCGGTGGCGGCATCCTTGCGCCCCTCGCCCTCGACGACCAGTACCTCCACCCGCTGGCCGACGAGCATGCGGTTGGCCTCCCAGGAGATCTCCTCCTGAACGGCCACCAGCCGGTCATAGCGGTCCTGAACAACTGCCCGGTCCACCTGGCCGGCCATGGTCGCCGCCGGAGTCCCGGCTCGCTGGGAGTACTGGAACGTGAAGGCGCTGGCGAACCGCGCCTCGCGTACCACCTGCAGGGTATCGGCGAAGTCGGCCTCGGTCTCCCCAGGGAAACCGACAATGATGTCGGTGGTGATCGCGGCGTGGGGCAATGCCGCCCGCACCCGCTCGACGATCCCGAGGAACCGGTCCTGACGATAGGAACGACGCATCCGCCGCAGCACCGCGTCCGATCCCGACTGCAACGGCATGTGCAGCTGTGGGCAGACCGCCTCCGTCGCCGCCATCGCCTCGATCACATCGTCGGTGAAGTCGCGTGGATGCGGCGAGGTAAACCGGACCCGCTCCAGGCCATCAACCGTCCCGCAGGCGCGCAGCAGTTTCGCGAATGCTCCCGGGTCACCCAGTGACCGGCCATAGGAGTTCACGTTCTGGCCGAGCAGCGTAATCTCCAGAACACCCTCGGCGACCAGGGCATCGACCTCGGCGAGGATCTCCCCGGGCCGACGGTCGGTCTCCCTGCCCCGCAGGCTCGGAACGATACAGAACGTGCAGGTATTGTCACAGCCAACACTGATACTTACCCAGGCCGAATGATGGGCTGCCCGCTTGACGGGAAGTGCGCTGGGGAAGACCTCCAAGGCTTCAGCGATCTCGACCTCGGCCACCGCGTTGTGCCGAGCGCGCTCCAGCAGCACGGGCAGCCGGTGGAGATTGTGCGTCCCAAAGACGACGTCCACCCAGGGCGCACGTTCGGCGATCAGCCCGCGGTCCTTCTGCGCGAGGCAGCCGCCGACGGCGATCTGCATTCCCGGGTGACGCTGCTTGGCCGGAAACATCTGGCCGAGGTTGCCGTAGAGCCGGTTGTCGGCGTTCTCCCGCACAGCGCACGTGTTGAAGACCACCAGATCAGGAGTGACGTCAACGCCAATTTCAGCTGGCACGTAGCCAGCGGCCTCAAGCATGCCGGCGATGCGTTCGGAATCATGGACGTTCATCTGGCAGCCAAACGTCCGGACCTGATAGCTGCGGGGACTCACGCAGCCAGCCTACGGTGCGCAACCCGGACCTTCCTGGTCCGCCAGCCCCAATGCCGTCGAGGCCGGGGTCAGCGGCGGGGTGCGTGAGCGCGGGACCTCGCCGCCCAGGATGACGGAACGCCGCCGTCACCACCATCGATCATGGTAGAGACGGATCAGCGGGCAACCTCAACGGCGCGGGTCTCCCGGACGACGGTGACCCGGATCTGGCCGGGGTAGGTCAGCTCGTCCTCGATCTGCTTGGCGACATCACGAGCCAACATGTGGGCGGCAATGTCATCGACCTGGTCCGGGACGACCATCACCCGGACCTCACGACCGGCCTGCATCGCGAACACCCTTTCAACGCCCGGACGCCCAGCGGCGATCTGCTCGATGCGTTCGAGGCGTTTGACGTAGGATTCCAGGCTCTCCCGGCGAGCACCCGGTCGCCCACCGGAAATCTGGTCAGCGGCCTGGGTGAGAACGGCTTCGATCGAACGCGGCTCAACCTCGTTGTGATGCGCCTCGACCGCATGCACCACATCCTCGTCCTCACCGTAACGGCGGGCGATCTCGGCGCCGATGAGGGCATGGCTGCCCTCCACCTCGTGGGTCAGCGCCTTGCCGAGATCGTGCAGCAGCGTTCCCCGCTTGGCCAGAGCTGGTGGCAGCCGCAGCTCAGCCGCCATGATCCCCGCCAGATGGGCGGACTCGACGAGGTGCGCGAGAACGTTCTGGCCGTAGCTGGTCCGATACCGCAGGCGTCCGAGCAGGGCGATCAACTCGGGGTGCATCTCCGCGATCCCGGTCTGCATAAGCGCGTCCTCGCCAGCGCGGACGCAGCGAGCCTCAACCTCACGCCTGGCCCTTTGGTACTCCTCCTCGATGCGGTGTGGATGAATACGCCCATCCGAGACCAGGGCCTCCAAGGTGATTTTTCCGACCTCACGCCGCACCGGATCGAAACAACTCAACAGGACCGCCTCCGGCGTGTCATCGATAATGACATTCACCCCGGTGACCGACTCGAACGAGCGGATGTTGCGTCCCTCGCGGCCGATGATGCGGCCTTTCATCTCGTCGTTGGGCAGGTGCAGCACGGAAACGACCGATTCCGTGGTCGCTTCCGCGGCGACGCGCTGAATCGCCAACGTCACGATTTTCCGGGCCCGGTCCTCGCCCTGCTCACGAGCTTGCGCCTCAATATCGCGGACAAGCACGGCGGCATCTCGACGAGCATCGGCCTCGACAAGTTTGACGAGCTCGGCACGCGCCTGGGTCGCGGTGAGCCGGGCCGTGCTCTCCAGCGTCTGGCGACGCTCCTCCTCCAGATCAACAAGTTCAGCTCGACGCCTGGCGAGATCAATTTCTCGAGCGGCAAGATCACGATCTCGGGTCTCGAGCTCGCGTGCCTGCTCGTCAATCACGGCCGCGCGAACCTCCAGGCGCTGTTCGCGCTGGACGAGCCGAGCATCCTGCGCGTGGAGCTCGGATCGCAGTTGCCGCACCTCCGCCTCGGCCTGCGCCCGGAACGTCTCGACCGACTTGCGGCCTAATTCGCGTGCTTCCGCCTCAACAAGGGAGGCCCGCAACACAGATTCGGCCTCCGCCCGCTCCTGCACCGCCCGTGCCCCCTCCTCAGCCCGGCGTAGCAGTTCGGCGCCATCCCGCTCCGCCTGTTGGATGTCAAGAAGCTCGGCCAACTCCTCATGATCCGTACCGGGACGATGCGCCGTCAGCGCGCCCGAGCCCAATACACGAACAAGCAGTACGGCTATGACCACCAAACCCACGAGCAGGCAGGCCCCAAGCACAGCGAGGAGAACACCCATCGGTCCTCCTCCCGCTGCCGGCCATGGCCCGCAACTAGCGGGCCGGAGCGGCGAGGGGCCCACGAAACGGGCCGTTCCGAAACTTCAACCCGTGTCGTTGCGGACGGCCGGGTTGAGCCCAAACGAACGCGACGACGTCCACAGACATCGCGATCCGGGCCAACCACCCTCGTGTGAAGTTGTTTCACGCTATCGGAACCGCGTCACCGCGGGAGCCCTCTCACCTTCGGTGAGAGTAGGTCTGCGGCTCTCGAACGGTCAAGAAATGCTAGTCCTCCACGCTCCCCTCCAGTTCCTCCATGACCACCCGCAGCACCAGGTCCGAGGGATAGCCACGACGATCGAGTAACGCGGCCAGACGCCGGGCCCGCACCGGTGTGGGCAGGTCGTCCATCGCTGCCAGCCGGCGTCGTACCAGGCTCCGCGCGGTGGCCTCCTCGTCGTCGCCGTCCACGGCCTGCAGAGCCACCGACGAGATCTCCGGATCCACTCCTCGGCGCCGCAGCTCGTGAGCAAGAGCACGCCGACCGAGGCCACGGTTCACCTGGGCAGCGGAAACCAGCATGGCAGCGAACGCCCTGTCGTCCACCAGACCCACCTCGGCCAGGCGGTTCAGCACAACCTCGGCCACTTCTTGATCAATCCTATGACGATCAAGTACAGCGGCCAGTTCCGCGCGGCTTCGCGGACGGGTTTCAAGCTGGCGCAGGCATATCTCCCGCGCCCTGCCCATCGAGTCCGCCCCTTCTCCTCGATCACGATCCACAGCCGTCACCACCGGCTATGATCCACCATCGCCCGAAGATCGACAAAAAGATCAGCTCAGAGATCGGCTGGCGGCTGATCCGCGTCGATCGACGGCACCAGACCGAGCGTTTCCTTGATTCGCTTCTCGACCTCATTCGCGATGTCGGGATTATCACGCATGAAGGAACGAGCGTTTTCCTTGCCCTGCCCCAGCTGATCACCATCGTAGGTGTACCAGGCCCCCGACTTGCGGATGATGCCGTGTTCAACCCCCATGTCAATGAGGGAGCCCTCACGGCTTATACCACCGCCATAGACAATGTCGAACTCAGCCGTCCGAAACGGCGGCGCCATCTTGTTCTTCACAACTTTTACGCGGGTTCGGTTACCTACAGCATCCGTACCGTCCTTCAGGGTCTCGATGCGACGGACATCCAGCCGCACGGACGCATAGAATTTCAGCGCCTTCCCACCCGTAGTCGTCTCGGGCGAACCAAACATGACACCAACCTTCTCGCGGAGCTGGTTGATGAAAACAGCGGTGGTGCCCGAATGCGAAAGAGCACCGGTGAGCTTGCGCAGCGCCTGAGACATCAGCCTGGCCTGAAGGCCGACATGACTGTCGCCCATCTCACCTTCGATCTCGGCCCTGGGCACGAGAGCGGCCACCGAGTCGATGACGATGATATCGATCGCGCCGGACCGGATGAGCATGTCCGCGATCTCCAGTGCCTGCTCACCGGTATCGGGCTGGGAGACCAGCAGCGCGTCGGTGTTGACCCCGAGCTTGGTCGCGTAGTCGGGGTCGAGTGCGTGCTCGGCGTCGATGAAGGCTGCGATCCCGCCGGCGGCCTGGGCGTTCGCGACCGCGTGCAGAGCGACGGTCGTCTTGCCGGACGATTCCGGACCGTAGATCTCCACTATGCGTCCTCGTGGCAGCCCGCCGATGCCGAGCGCCACATCCAGCGCGATGGAACCGGTCGGGATGACCTGGATCGGTGGACGGGTTTCGTCACCGAGCCGCATAACCGAGCCCTTGCCGAACTGCTTGTCGATCTGTGCGAGAGCGTTCTCCAACGCCTTCTCACGGTCGAGTCCTGCCATGGGAGTCACTCCAGGCTGAGGTCGTCGAGTCTTGGCCACGTTGGTGACGGTAGGGGGCAGGTCCGACAGTTTCGAGCGCCGGGCCAGATCTGTGGACAACCGAACGGCCGCGGATGACGCGATCATGGCCTTCTCCCGCCGTCAGCGGCCCTGGCGGACCTGGACGCCTGCCATCCAGGATAGCCGAACACTCGTTCGATGCCATGGTCAACACGCCGCACATCCGGTCAACGGTCGTGCGCGGGTAACTCGAACTCGTCGCACACAGCCCGCCAGACATCCTTGACATCGTCACCACGGGCGAGGGCATCGTGCACCGTCACCCCACCGAGCCTGGCGACCACATGGTCGCGGGCAACCGACTCGGCATACCCGGTACCGAACTGTTTGTTCATCCGCGCCCAGAACTCGGTCAGTCGCACGCCTCTCAGTGTGTCGGACCGGCGAGGCAGACTCGGAACACGGCCGCCCGATCCCGGCTCACGTCGTCCTCAGGACCCACCCGGAGCCGCTTCCCGCCGCATTTGAGTCAGCGCTTGAGATCGCGCATACCCTCAGCGAAGGCGCGCAGCGTGGCGGTCTGGCGGTCAAGACTGTCGAGCTGCCCCGGCGTCAGCTGTGTCGACACCGTCGAGGCGAGCAGGTCGCTGGCGGCGGCCAACATGTTGTCCAACGCCCGCACCCCGGTGTTCATCGAGCTCACCAGCTCCGAGACCGTCGATATGATCTCGGTCCGACGATCGACGTCCGTGACCACCCGGGCCGCCGATTCGCACGCAAGAACACGCTGTGCCCGATTCCGGAGGGTGTCCACCACCTCCGCGGCTGATGCCATCGCCGTGCGGACCGCCTCGGCCGCGGGTCCCGGCGGCGACGCCTGCATGATCGCTGTAAGAGCGGCCATGGCGGCCTCACCACGTTGCATCGGCTCCGCCGCGGCCGATCCGGACAGTCGTGCCCGTGACAGCAGCGGCAGCGCCGACGGTGACGACGATACGGCGAGCTGGGCCTGTCGCCAGGCAAGGCCAGCGCGGGCCAACGCGCCGGCTCCCACCACCAGCCACCCCCAGCTGTCCTCCAGCACCGCCATCGTCGGCGCGGCGATGGCCACCCCGGCCCACAGCCGGGTGGACCGCGTTGCCCGCCGCCGACGTCGGTCATAAGCGCGAACGAGCCGTTGCTCACCGCGTATCAGGCGCTGGCGTTCGATGTCGGCGCGGAGCCGGTCCGGCAGATAGCTCACGAGCATCGCGTCAGGGCTCCAGTTGGTCCGGCGAAGGCCGGTCCGGCGAGCCCCTGTCGGCGGACAGTGCCGTGCGGATCTCCGTCAGGCGCTTGGCCGCCTTCGCATCCAGCGCCGCCCTGCGGATCTCCAGCATCTGGGCCTCCACGCCCTGGGAGGCAAGCTCGTGACGTCCCAGCGATACCGCGTAGCGCTGCTCGACCTTGTCGCGGACCTGCGCCAACGTCGGGGTGTCACCTGGCGGAGTCAGCTGGGACATTCCGTCGAGGGCCTTGCTCAGCTGCTCCTGCATGGCGGCATGCTCGATCTGGGTCAGCAGGCGCGCGCGCTCGGCAAGCTGTCCCTGCAACCGCATGGTGTTGTCCTCAACGGCGCGGCGGGCCTGCTCGGCCGAATAGGAAGCCTGCTGGTGGAGGCCTTTGAGCTCCGCCAGGGAACCTTCCGCGGCCACCAGCTGGCTGGCGAAGGCCTGAGCTGTCTGCTCGTGACGATCAGCGGCGACCGCGTCACCACTCGCGTTGGCCTTGTCCGCGAGCATGACGGCCTGACGCGCGGAGTCGGCCAGGTTCTCCACCTCATCGATCTGACGTGCCATCCGCATCTCCAGCTGCCGCTGGTTGCCCACCACAGCGGCGGCCTGGCCTACCAGCGCCTGGTGCTGCCGCTGGGCCTCGGTGATCGCCTGATCGATCTGTACCCGCGGATCGGCCTTTTCGTCCAGCTTCCGGTTCGCCGAAGCCGACAGGTAGCGGTAGAACTTGCGGACGACGTTCGCCATGCACCAATCGTCCCACGCCGACGCTGCGCAGCGAAGCCAGGGCGCGCCTGATCGATCTTCGACCACGCGGATGGATGCTCACCTCGAACAAGATCCATCAGACAGGCCCTAGGCGGCGCGCTCCACCACTGCGGTGGATGTACCGCCGCGTGCGGGCATGCCCGCCATCGGCGGCATACCCGTCATCGGGACACCAACCCGCGCCGGCCCGCCAACGGCGAACTCGGCGAGCTCCAGGTCGTCGCTCACCTCACGGAGCAGGTCGGCGAGACGGACACCGAGCGCGGCACAGATCGCGGCGAGCAGTTCCGAACTCGCCTCCTTCTGCCCGCGCTCGATCTCGGACAGGTATCCGAGCGAGACTCTCGCGGCAGAGGACACCTCGCGGAGGGTCCGATGTTGATCTTGACGGCGGCGGCGCAATGCCTCGCCGAGCATGCGTCGGAGCAGGACCATCGTGCCTCCTCCTTCGTCCTCAGGCTGGGCCTTACCGTATACCCGTCGTCCACCGGGATGGCCGGCCGTTGATACGAATGTAACTATGTAAGCAATCCGCGTCCACGATTCATCCCGGCTGGCATGGGTGAACTGCCAGGGTACGCCGAAGAGCGTCCAATGCCTGGACGACCGCGTAAGCACGGTTCCGTGGACGGTCCCCGGGCAGCTGAACGGACCTGGTCAGCGCGCCGAACGGCCCCACCATACCGATGTGCAGGGTCCCGACCGGTTTGCCCTCCAGCTCGGTGGGGCCGGCCACGCCGGTCACGGCGAGCCCGTGGGTTGTCCCGAGGAGGTCCCGGACGCCCGCGGCCATCGCCTCGGCCGCCTGCGTCGACACCGCGCCGCTGGTGGCCAGGAGCTCGGCGTCGACGCCGAGCAGCGACGCCTTGGCATCGGTTGCGTAGGTGACCACACCGCCCCGGAACACCGCGCTCGCGCCCGGGACGTCCGTGAGCCGCCCCGCGAGCAGACCGCCCGTCAACGATTCGGCAACCGCGAGCGTCTCCCCCCGGTCCGCGAGCAGCCGCAGGACCGTCCCCTCCAACGAGTCGTCGTCGACGCCGTAGAGCCCGATGCCCAGCGCGATCCGCGCCGCCTCCTCGACGGGTTCAATAATCTTGTAGGCTGCGGCCCTGTCACTGGCACGGGCACTGATCCGGATTCGGGTCTGGCCGTTGCTGGCGAGAAAAGCGATCGTGGGGTTGCCGATCGGGGCGAGCCGGTCGATCTCCCCGGCGAGGGCCTGGGCGACGACCGACTCCCAGACGCCGGCTGTCCGCAACACCCGATGTACCACAACCGCGGGTTCCCCGGCCCGGCGAAGCAGGTCCGGCAGGACCGACTCGGTGAACATCGGGTACATCTCGTGCGGAACGCCGGGCATCGCATAGACCACGCCGTCCATGATCTTCATACGGATACCGGGCGCCGTGCCCACCTCGTTGGGTAACGGCTCCGCGCCCTCGGGCACGTCCGCCTGCCGGTAGTTCATCTCCGGCGCCTGGCTGCCGGCGGCGGGGCCCTCCCGGGCAAGCGCCCGGAAACGCCGACGCAGCATCGCCTCCAGGAAGGCGTCCCGACGCAGGCCCACCCCGGCCGCCCGGGCGATTCCCTCACGGGTCAGATCGTCCTGCGTCGGCCCCAGCCCACCGGTCAGAATGACGGCGTCCGCACGGCCAAGACCCTCGGTGATCCTGGTCGCGATCATCTCGACATCGTCACCCACCACGGTGGACATCCTCAGCCGCGCGCCTACATCGGCAAGCTGCCGCCCCAGCCAGGCCGCGTTGCCGTTGACAATGTCCCCAAAGAGCAGTTCGTCTCCCACGGCCAGCAGTTCAACCCGCATCGCTGTCCTCCAGTACCTCTTCGGTGAGCCGCGCCGGCTGCCGCCGCAGGGCCAGTGCCCGGCCCACATAGTCCAGACCCGTGACGACCGCGACAAGCACGCCGAGAGCCAGCATGACCGCCCGGACCGAAGCACCCGCGCCTGCCAGCGGCAGCACATAAAGACCGATCGCGCAGTTAAGCAACAGGGTCTTCAGTTTGCCACCGCGACTGGCCGCCATCACACCACGCCGGATCACCCACAGCCGCAGCAGCGTCACGCCGATCTCCCGGACCGCGACCACGGCAGTCACCAGCCACGGCAGCTCGCCCAGCAGCGAGAGGGACACCAGCGCGGCACCGGTGAGCGCCTTGTCCGCAATCGGGTCAAGGATGATCCCGAAATCGGTGACAATGCTCCGGCTGCGGGCGACGTACCCGTCGACCTGGTCTGTGACCGCCGCGATCGCGTACGCGGCAAAGGCGGCCACCCGCCAGCCGGCGACGTGGCCACCAGCGGCGAACATCAACAGCACGAATACCGGAACGAGCGCAAGCCGCACGACGGTCAACGCGTTGGCCAGGTTCATCCGGCTGACAGCGGCACCCGGCTCGGGTGCGCTCACCCTGACACGGCATCAACGACGTCGACGAAATCAGCGATCAGATCAACGCCCTCAGTCGCCACCACCTTGGCACTCACCAGATCCCCCACTCGAAGGTCCCGGAGCTGCCCGGCCGGCAGCGCGACAGTGCATGCTCCGTCAACCTCGGGCTGCTGGTGAGCGGCCCGCCCATGGGCCACTCCATCGGCGACCTCTTCTACCAGGATGTCGACGACCGATGAGATCCGCCGCTCGGCCCGGTCGGCGGTCAGCTGCTCCACCAGGTCGGTGACGCGTTGCTGACGTCGGCGCACGGTAGCCGGGGCAACCTTGTCAGGCAGGTTGGCCGCCTCGGTCCCGTCCTCGTCGGAATAGCCGAAGACCCCGACCGCGTCGAGGTCCGCGTCGGCAAGGAAACGCTCGAGGATCGTCACGTCCGCCCGGGTCTCGCCCGGGAAACCGAGGATCACGTTCGAACGCGCCCCGAGTTCCGGGGCGAATGCGCGGGCCCGCGCCAACAGGTCGCTGAAGGCGTCCGCACCGCCGAAGCGGCGCATCCGCCGCAGCACCGAGGGGCTCGCGTGCTGAAACGACAGATCGAGATAGGGAGCGACCCCCGGTGTCGTCAGCATCGTCTCCAGCAGCGACGGACGTATCTCCGCCGGCTGAAGATAGACAGCGCGGACTCGCACGACGCCGTCGATCGCGGCCAGTTGGGGAAGCAGCTTCTCCAACGCCCGCAGATCGCCCAGATCCTTCCCGTAGGACGTCGAGTTCTCACTGACCAGGACGAGTTCCCGCACGCCCTGACCGGCCAGCCACTCGGCCTCGGCCAGCACCTCCTGCGGGAGGCGGGAGACATGCGAGCCACGAAACGCCGGGATCGCGCAGAACGCACAGCGCCGATCACATCCGCTGGAGATCTTCAACGGGGCGACCGGGCCGTCGGCCAGCCGGTGCCGCGGAACCGCTGAGGCCGATCCCGGCGCCGGCGATCGACGATCGGCCTGCCGCCGGTCCACCGGGGTGATCGGGAGCAGGGTCCGCCGGTCCCGCGGGATGTGTGCGCTCGGCGTCTCACCAAGCAGCACCGCGTCCAGGTGCGCGCCCAGCGCCGGATAGGCATCGAATCCCAGGACCGCGTCCGCCTCTGGAAGGCTCTTGGCCAGCTCCCGGCCGTAGCGCTCGGCCAGGCAGCCCACGGCGACCACCGCACGCGGGCCGCCGGCAGCATCACGCAGGTCGGCGGCGGCGAGCACGGTGTCGATCGAGTCCTTTTTGGCAACCTCGACAAAACCGCAGGTGTTGACAACCACCGCATCGGCTACGGCTGGATCGTCGACGACGCTCCAGCCGTCGGCGCCGAGCCGCGCCGCAAGTTCCTCGGAGTCCACATCGTTACGGGAACATCCCAAAGTGATCAGAGCGACGCGACGGGCGGGGCGATCGGGCACGATGTCAGGCTACCGGGACATCGGATTACCAACAGTGCAGTCTCCCGAAGCGCCGATGCCAAGACGGACGGTGACAACCTGGCCGGGGCTCCCGCTGGGCCCCAGATTCCGGCCGTTGCAGGACACGTCGACCGCTCCCGCGTTGCCCATTTTGATCTCCATGGAACGGGCTGCCGTGACCGTCCGGCTGTCACCGGGTTGCAGGATCTGTTGCAGCAGCACCCGCGCGCTCTCGTCTCGCACCTCCAGCCAGCTCGGATCACCGCGCACCGCCACGAGAACGCTCACCCCGGCCGCGGGAGCCGTCGGCGGCCGGGTGGAAGCGGCCGGTTGGGCCGGCATGGTCCCGACCTGCAACGATGGTGTGACAGTGGTGGTTGCCGCGCCCGGAACGACATCGGTGGAACGTCCGGACCCGCTCGGAGCCAGCAGAATGGCCAAACCGACCAGCAGACAGACCGAGAGCAGCGAGATAACCGTCGCCGGCCCCCGGCGGAAGCCCTGGCGGCCAGGCCCGCCCTTGGTGGTCAGCGGATCGAACCCCCGAGGCGGAAGCACCGGCCCCTCGGGCGGCCGGCCGTGGGTCTGATCATATTCGGCGATCAATGGTTCCGGATCAAGCATCAGTATGCGGGCAATGCTTCGAATATGACCGCGCGCATACACCGGACCACCGCATCCGGTGAAGTCCTCGTTCTCCATTTGCTGGATCAGCGTCACGCGGATACGGGTCCCGGCGCTGACCTCGGCAACGGACATGCCCCGTTCGCCACGCGCCGCGGCAAGCGCCGCGCCCACGCCAGCAGCGGACCGCATGGCCAACCTCCGCACCGGTCAGATCGGCAGTAGAGCCGAGTCTACGGTCGACAGCCGACAGCCGACAGCCGATCCAGAACGCTCAGCGCGACCGGCAGCAGGGGACGCGGCGTCGCGGGGCTGGGGCACGCAGCCCAGCCCCACTCCTTGATCCATACCTCCCGTTACCGGGCGCTCGTACTATCCATTACGCAGGGTTGTCAGCAAACCCTCGAGTTCGTCGGGCACAACCAACACATCCCGAGCCTTCGAGCCCTCGCTGGGCCCGACGATTCCGCGGCTTTCCATGAGGTCCATCAACCGGCCCGCCTTGGCGAAGCCCACCCGCAGCTTGCGCTGGAGCATCGACGTCGACCCGAACTGGGTGGACACCACCAGCTCGACAGCCTGCAGGAACAGCTGAAGGTCGTCGCCGATGTCCTCGTCGACCTCCTTCTTGGACTCAGCGCCGCCGGCAAACACGTCCGCGCGAAACGCCGGGGCCGCCTGTTCCCTGGTATGAGCGACGATTGCCGCTATCTCCTCCTCGGAAACAAACGCGCCCTGGATGCGAGCCGGTTTGCCAGCACCCATCGGCAGGAACAGCGCGTCACCAAGTCCAACAAGCTTCTCGGCACCGGCCTGATCGAGGATGACCCGGCTGTCCGCCAGCGACGAGGTTGCGAACGCCAACCGCGACGGCACGTTCGCCTTGATCAGCCCGGTCACCACGTCCACCGACGGGCGCTGCGTCGCCAGCACCAAGTGGATTCCGACCGCCCGCGCCATCGCCGTGATCCGGCAGATCGCGTCCTCCACATCCCGTGGGGCCACCATCATGAGGTCGGCGAGCTCATCGACGATCGTCAGGATATACGGATACGGGACGTACACTCGCTCCGAGCCTGGCGGCGCCACGATCTCGCCAGACCTGACCTTGCGGTTGAAGTCGTCGACGTGTCGAACCCCGCAGGACGCGAGATCCTCGTATCGGTTCTCCATCTCCTTGACAACCCAGGCGAGCGCGTCCGCAGCCTTCTTCGGGCTCGTGATGATCGGCGTAATCAGATGCGGGATCCCCTGGTAGTTGGTCAGTTCGACCCGTTTCGGGTCGACCAGCACCAGCCGCACCTGATCGGGAGTGGCCCGCGCCAGCACACTTGTGATCAACGTGTTGATACAGGTCGACTTGCCGGCACCGGTCGCGCCCGCGATGAGGATGTGGGGCATCTTTGCCAGGTTCGCGACGACATACCCGCCCTCGATGTCCTTGCCGAGGCCCACCAACAGCGGATGCGGGTTGCCGGTCGCCTCGTCGCTGCGCAGGACGTCACCGAGCGAGACCAGTTCCCTGTCCGTGTTGGGAATCTCGATGCCGACCGCGCTCTTGCCCGGGATCGGGCTGATGATCCGGACATCCGGGCTCTTCACGGCGTACGCGATGTTCTTGGTCAGCTGGATGATCCGCTCCACCTTCACCGCGGCGCCGAGCTCTACCTCGTAGCGGGTCACGGTCGGCCCTCGGGTGAAGCCCGTCACCCGGGCGTCCACCCGGAACTGGGAAAACACATCCGTCAGCGACGCGATCACGGTGTCCGTCGCGGCCGATCGCACCTTCGGCGGTGTGCCCTGTTGCAGCAGGGTCGGCGATGGCAGGGTGTAGTTACCATCTGTAGTGGCATCCGCCGTAGGCGCCACGAAGTGCTTCACCGCGGCCGGGTCGGGCAGCGGAGCCGGCACCGATCCGCTGTCCCGCACCTTCGGTGCCCTGCGTGTGGCGCCCGTCGCGGGCACCGGATCCTCAGTCACCGCATGGGCTGTCACCGCATGGGCTGTCGGCGCGTCGATGTCGAAGACGTCCGGGTCGGGCGCTTCTCGGGCACGGCGCCCGCGGTTCGTCCGGCGTCCCGCCTCGACCGGGGCTTCCTCGGCCGAGGCGACCCCCAGCAGATCATCCACAAGCTGGCGTCCCGCGACAGGCGCCGCCCGGCCCCCACCCGAGCGGTCATCGCGTTCGGCATCCGCGGGCGCATCATCGATGAGGAGGGTGTCCCACAGCTCCCGCAGCCGGTCAGGGACCGCCCGGATCGGCGTCTTTGTGATCACAAGAACGCCGAACAGGCTGAGCAGAAGCAGCAGAGGAGCCGCCAGGTAGGCGGTCACCGCACCAGCCAGCGGAGAGCTGGCGAGGAACCCCGCGAGCCCGCCCGCCCGTCCCATGGCGTTGTCAGCGGCGGCGAAGTCAGGAACTCCGCGCGCCAGATGCACGATCCCCAACGCGCCCAGTGCGAGCGCGGCCCAACCGATCAGCACTCGGCCTCGGCTGTCCGGATCGCTGGGACTGCGGACAAGCCTCCAGGTCGCGCCCAGGCCGAACAACGGCAGCGGCACCGCGCCCACACCGACCAGAAAGTGCAGCACCGCGGAGATGGCCCGGCCGACCGGCCCGGCCGCGTGAAACCAGACCGCCGCCGCCGTGAGGACAGTGGCACCAAGCGTGGCAAGCGCCGCGCCATCCCGCTGCTGGGCTTCGTCGATACGCAGGTCGCGGGCACCACGGCCGCTCCTGCGCACCAGGCTGCCCAGGAGCGCGGCCGCGGCGAGCCAGAGACGCGCCGTCAACCTGATCGCTTTTTGGGCGATCAGCAGTGTGAAGGGCCTCCCCGGCGTGCGCGGCGGCGCCTTCGCGGGAGCTTTCTTTTTTCCGCTCGGCTTTCCATTCGGCTTCCCGTTCGACCGGGATTTCGCTGGCGGACGCCGCGCGGGCGCGGCGCGGGGGACCGCCGTCCTGCTCTGGGCACGCGCACGCGTGCCACCTGCCCGCGTGGCCACGCGACGACGGTACCGGTCCGCGGGCATGACATCGGGCAACCACGACCTTCCGGGCGCGTCGCCCCCGGCCGGATCAGACCTCGACGACAACCGGAATGATCATTGGACGACGTCGGTACGTGTCGCTGACCCAGCGCCCGACGGTGCGGCGCACCAGTTGTTGGAGCACACCGACATCGACCGTTCCCGACCGCATCGCCTCCGCCAACGCGTCTGTGACCAGCCCGCGAACCTGCTCGAAGGCTTCACGGGTGTCGGAAAAGCCCCGAGCCGACAGCTCCGGGCCACCCACGACCTTCCCGGACGCCGCGTCGACCACGACCATGATCGTAATAAACCCCTCCTCGCCCAGGATGCGGCGGTCTTTCAGGCTCGGCTCACCAACGTCGCCAACCGCGAGCCCGTCAACGTAGACATAGCCACACGGAACCACGCCGGTGATGTTCGCCTGCCCATCAACAAGATCAACAACCATGCCGTCATCAGCCAGCACCACCCTGTCCGCGGGTACTCCGGTGGCCTCCGCGAGCGCACCGTGTGCCCGCAGATGCCGCCATTCGCCGTGCACCGGCATCATGTTGGACGGCCGGGTCGCGTTGAGGACGTAGAGCAGCTCACCGGCGGGAGCGTGGCCGGAGGTGTGCACCTTCGCCACCCCCTTGTGGACGACCTTGGCACCCCAGCGGGCCAAACCATTGATCACGCGGTAGACCGCGTTCTCGTTGCCGGGGATCAGGCTGGACGCGAGCACCACTGTGTCGCCAGCCTGGATCTGGATGGCGTGGTCGCGGTTGGCCATCCGGGACAGAGCCGACAACGGCTCGCCCTGCGACCCGGTCGAGATCAGACAGATGTTGCGGTCCGGCAACGCACCGACGTCCCGCAGATCGATCACAAGACCGGCCGGCACCCGCAGCAGCCCGAGATCACGAGCTACCCCCATGTTACGAACCATCGACCGCCCGACAAAGCACACCGAGCGGCCATGGGCCTCCGCCGCGTCGAGAACCTGCTGGACACGGTGCACGTGGCTGGCAAAGCAGGCGACGATGATCCGCTTCTTGGCATCCCGGAACACGCCGTCGAGCACCGGCGCAATCTCCCGCTCGGAGGTCACGAAGCCCGGCACCTCGGCGTTGGTGGAGTCGGACAGGAGCAGGTCAACGCCTTCCCGGCCAAGCCGCGCGAAACCACCGAGATCGGTCAGCCGGCCGTCAAGGGGCAGCTGGTCCATCTTGAAGTCGCCGGTGTGCAGCACCAGGCCGGCCGGCGTGCGGATGGCGACCGCCAACGCGTCCGGAATGGAGTGGTTGACCGCGAAGAACTCGCAGGTGAACGGACCGAAGCCGCGGACCTGCTCCTCCCGGACCTCGATCATAGTCGGGCTGATGCGGTGCTCGGCGAGCTTGGCCGCGGTCAGCGCAAGGGTGAGCCGGGAACCCACCAGCGGAATGTCGCCGCGTTCGCGCAGCAGGTAGGGCACGGCACCGATGTGATCCTCATGGGCGTGGGTGAGGACAACCGCGTCAATCGCGTCGAGCCTGTCCCGGATGGCGGTGAAGTCAGGCAGGATCAGATCCACACCAGGCTGGTCCGTCTCGGGGAACAGGACCCCACAGTCGACGACGAGCAGCCGGCCATCGAACTCGAACACGGTCATATTGCGGCCGATTTCGCCCAGCCCCCCCAGCGCGACGATGCGCAGACCGTCAGCGGGCAGCGGCGGCGGTGTTCCCAACCCGGGATGGGGATGGCTCACGCGGACCCCACCGTCGCGTTCACGTCCACGTAGAGGTCAACCCCGGCCGCGGCGAGGTCGACGCGCAATCGCTCGCGTTCGTCGTCGGTCGCGTCCACCAGGGGCAGGCGGACACCTCCGGCGGGCAGTCCAGCCATGTTGAGAGCAGCCTTCGTCATGATCACACCTTGGTTCCTGAATAGGCCCTCGTACGCCGGAAGCAGACCCATGTGCAAAGAACGAGCACGGACAGCGTCACCTGCGTCGAAAGCGTTGATCATCGCGTGGATCCGGCTGGCGGCGACATGCCCGACGACACTCACCACCCCGACGGCACCCACCGACAACAACGGGAGGGTGAGCATCTCCGTCCCGGAGTAGTACGCAAGACCCGTACGGGCAAGGACCCACGATGACGCCTCAAGATTGTCCTTAGCGTCCTTGACCGCCACGATCCGCGGATGCTCGGCGAGCCGTACCAGCGTATCCGTTGCCACCGATACACCGGTACGGCCAGGTATGTCGTAAATCATCACAGGCAGCCCGGTAACGTCCGCAACAGCCCGGAAATGCGCATACAGCCCGCTCTGCGGAGGCTTGTTGTAGTAAGGGCTCACCACCAGCAGCCCGTGCGCACCGGCTTTCTCCGCCGTGCTGGCCAGCTCCACCGTGTGCCGGGTGTCATTGGTGCCCACCCCGGCGATTACCGCGGCACGGGCACCGACTGCCGCGACCACCGCCCGCAACAACTCTTTCTTTTCCCAGTCAGATGTGGTAGGCGCTTCCCCGGTGGTGCCATTGACGACGAGAGCGTCATTGCCGGCGTCCACCAGATGTTTCGCAAGCACGGCGGCACCATCAAGATCAAGTTTGCCACCCGCGGTGAACGGAGTAATCATTGCGGTGATCATGCGGCCGAAGGGCGCTCGGGGCAACACTGACATGTCGGTCACCTTAGGGCGTGTTTCGAAAGTCATCTGTCCGGCTCGCTACGTCCAGGCGGCCCCTGGCCGCGTTCTCGGCCGCACCGGTACGACGCATCCGGTATCGGTGCGGCCCGCCCGCCTTGCCAGTAACCACCTGGACGCGGCTCCCTGGCCGGACGACGGCTTCCGAAACACGCCGTAGAGCGACCGGCAACAGGGGACGCGGGGCTGCGGAGCTGGAGCACGCGCCTCACCGCATCGCTGTCCATCCATCGCCGCGCGACGCACGGGCACCCCCGGCTCGTCGGTCGCCACCCACCACCTCCGGTGACTCCCTCCGCCGCCTTCCGATGCACGCACCCCAACCCCACTCCTTGATCCACACCCCTGTTGCCGGACGCTCTCAGTGCCCTGTCAGGCAACGTCCGTCTGCGGAACTTCGACGATAGGACTACGCCAAGTCGTCGGCATCCCGATGATGGCGGCGCGATAATGACGGGCCAGCCGCTGGCAGGCCCTCGGGCGGGCGCAGCATGTTGCGATCCAGCCTGGTCCACAACTCGATCCGGCCGAGCCGGACAAGGCCGCGCAGACCACCAGCACGCCAGGAGTCAACACCCACACCCTGACCGTAGTTCTTCGGCATGCCAACCATCCCGTCCTGGTGTCGACGATCAGTTTACCCTCTCGGCCGCTACGCGGTGGTGTGCCAGCCAAACGCGGCCCGCGCGCCAGCCGTGACCGCCAAGGCCACCAACAGGACGAGCAGCGCGAGCTTGAAAGGCTCGAGCACCCACGCCGCCAGACTGCTGCGCTCCCGGGTCAGCAGCAGCGAGGCCGCAAACGACGACGGTACAGCCACTACAGCGACCGCATTGGTATCCAGGCGGAAGGGCAGCACGGACAGCCCCACCGTAAGGATCATCAGAATCAGGATTGCCAGGTTCACCCTCGAGACGTCGCGCGAGACGCTGAGCCCCACAAGCAGCTTCGCGCGCGCCGGACGGCGCGCGTCAGTGGTGTAGTACGCGTACACCTCACGGTTTCGTTGAAGGTCTTCTACGAACATACGTTCGACAGGCTTATTGTACAAGTCAATCACGGCCGGATGGCGGATCTCAATGCTCGTGTCATCGGTCCCCACGCTGACGTGGTAACTCCCCGGACCGCCCGGATCAAGATCTACCAATGCGACCGGGTTGACAAGCCAGTTCCACAACGATTGATCACCACCGCGCAACGGGCTCCACCGGTCCAGGAGCGTCCGCCGCTCCTCCTGCATCTTGATCAGAGCGGGCCGATACGGATCAAGCGTCACCGCCGCGAGCGCCTCCCAGCGCCGGCCGTACTCGGCAACCGTCGACAGCACCGGGACGGCCGCGGCGCCGACGGCGCGCAACACGTGGATCCAGGCGACGAAATCGCGAAGGTACGCCTCGATGCCGGCCACGTCGATGTCGCCGGGCACACGAAGATCGCGACGTAGCTCCCCCACGGCCAGCAGCAGATTGTCAGCGCTGCTCAGCAGATCGGGCGGTTCAGCCAACGCCTCGCGCAGGATGGCCTCGGCGGCCTCGACGATGGCGGCCCACGACCGCACCGTCGCCTCCGAGACGCCCAGCTCCGCCTCCTTGTTGAGATACTCGCATATCGCCCGCGTGCCGAGTGACGCTCCGCGTCTGGGCACAAGTCCTGGATGGTTGCCGCTGAATCGGCCCGGCCGGAACCGGGAGATCGCGTCGATGACGAAGCGCGACGATTCCGACGGCGGATGACCAATACGCTCGGCCAGCCGGTAAATGAGATTACCCTGAGTCGTTATACTTGCCGGATAGGGCATCAGGTGGGCGTCCGAGCCGCCCGGCCCGAGCAGATTGAACGCGACCAGCGCCCGTTTCGGCATCGTCGAGATCGGCAGCAACAGCGAGACCTCGTCAGGTAACCGGCCGCCGGTACGGGTGAGCAAGCCGCGCGGACCGGCGACAGCGGTCAGCAGTGGGTCCAGCGGACCCCAGTTGACCGACCGCTGCAGCAGACAGCGGTTCGCGCTCAGGACGGTGAACTGATCCACCACCCGGCGCCGGAGACCCGCGTACTCCACGGGCGGGGCCAGCAGGGTCGCGGTGATCTCATCGATATCAGCAAGATCGATAAAAGTCGCGGTCTCACGACCGTCACGGCGGGTCCACTGTCGCCAACGCCCAACATTGCCCTGGCCAGGGTTACCCGGTCCGGCGGGCGGCGATGTAGCCACGGCGAGTGACAATACCCGA
The DNA here is from genome assembly GCF_917627345.1 of Protofrankia sp. CiP3. NCBI lineage: Bacteria > Bacillati > Actinomycetota > Actinomycetes > Frankiales > Frankiaceae > Protofrankia > Protofrankia sp. CiP3. The sequence goes on from NZ_CAKJTM010000017.1 coordinate 81,393, forward strand.
ACCGCTCAGACCGGCATGAAAGTGCCGGTCATCGTTGTGTTTCGTCAACGTCGACGCATGGCGAGGCACTCGCGGACGCCGCGAGCGATCTCCAGGTCCTCGCGTGCCTCGACGACCAGTGTCCGGACTCGCGAACCCGTAGCGGTGATGTCGGCCTCGGCCGTGCCGGAACCAGTCTCGGTGCCGCGGTCGGTGCCCCAGGCAGTGCCGTCCTGGCCAGCGCCGGTGTGGGCCGCGTTGCGCTCGGGGTCGACAGCCACGCCGAGAAAACCGAGCCCCGCCACTGCGCCGGCACGCACCACCGCGGAACGCTCCCCCACCCCGCCGGTGAACAGCAGCGTGTCGAGCCCGCCGAGAGCCGCGGCCATCCCCGCGATCTGCGCGCGCAGGCGGTGCAGGTAGACCGCGAGAGCCAGCGAGGCGTCGGGGTCACCGACAGCGGCGCGGTCGACGACCGCACGCATGTCCCCGGTGCCGGCAAGCGCGGACAGACCCGACCGATGGAACAGGGCGTCGGTCAGGTCATCCACGGGCATGCCGACCGATGTCTGCAACCACAGCAGCAGGCCCGGGTCGACGGCGCCGGAACGAGTGGACATCACCAGACCGTCCAGCGGGGTAAACCCCATGGTCGTGTCGACGCAGGCACCATCGCACACCGCGGCCAGCGACGCTCCCGATCCCAGGTGACAGGTGACCACCCGGCTGCCCCGGGTCAGCAGCGCGGCCCGCTGGGACGCATAGGCGTGGGACAAGCCGTGGAAACCGTAGCGACGCACACCGAGCTGCTCGCGCCAGTACGCCGGCACCGCGTAGGTAGCCGCGGCCGGCGGCATCCGAGCGTGGAACGCGGTATCGAAGCAGGCGACCTGAACGACGTCCGGCAGTGCCGATCGCACCATGGCGAGCGTGGCCAGAGCCGCCGGCTGGTGCAGTGGTGCCAGTACGGTCAGCGCGCGCAGCTCCTCCGCCACCGGGTCGGTGACGACGACCGGATCGACGAACGCCGTGCCGCCGTGCACGATCCGGTGCCCGACCGCGCAGGGTAGGCCGGACGCGCCGAGACGGGCCAGGCCAGCGATGGCGGCGCGGACCCCGGCCGGCTCCGGCCAGCCCGCCCGCACGTCGAGATCAACCGATGCCAGCAGGCTGTCATCGGGCCCGAGCAGCCGGAGTTTCAGGCTGGACGACCCCGCGTTGACCACCAGGATGTTCAGGCACTCCCCAGGGGCATGGTCATGCATCATCCTCCCCCGCGAGCGAGCTGACGGCGATCTCCGTTCCATCGTCCAGGCTGGTCACCTGGAAGTCACCGAAAACATTCGGGGCGACCCGCTGAAGCTCACGCAGCGCGGCAATGGCCAGCGCCCGGATTTCGACGTCGGCCGCCTCGCTCGCCCGCATGGCGATGAAATGCCGCCACGCCCGGTAGTTCCCGGTCACCACGATCCGGGTCTCGGCGGCGTTGGGCAGGACGCTGCGAGCGGCCTGTCTGGCCTGCTTGCGCCGGGATGTCGGTACCGCCACGTCGGCGAAGTGCTTCTCCAGTCCGCTGAGGAGCCTTTCGTAGGCGTCCAAGGCGGTGGCGGTGGCCTCCGTGAACAGCTCGTGCAACCGAGGATCGTCGGCGATGACACCGGGCTCGACCACCGCGGCACCGCGCGCTGGAACATAACGCTGGGACAGCTGGCTGTAGGAGAAGTGCCGGTGCCGGACCAGCTCGTGGGTGAGGCTGCGGGAAACCCCGGTGACGTACATGGTCACCGTGGCGTGCTCCAGCACGGACAGATGCCCGACATCGAGGATGTGCCGCAGGTAGCCGGCGTTCGTGGCGGTGGCCGGATTCGGCTTCGACCAGCTCTGGTAGCAGGCTCGGCCGGCGAACTCCGCCAGGGCCTGGCCACCGTCCGTATCGGTGGTCCAGTGGACGTCGGCCGGTGGGGTGAACTGCGTCTCGGCGATAACCTGCACGCGCATGCCCCTACGGTAACCCGGCGCCTTCCGCCCGAAGAGGGAGCATCGGCACCGACCCGTGCTCTCGGTGACAGCAACGCACCGAACGGCCGACGAGGCAGGCCGACCGTGGTAGACCAGGATGGACGGTCATCCCCCAGTCGATCGTCCCTGGCGGTCGGGGGTCTTCCGCCCCCCGTCAACCCCCGGCCGCCCATAGGCACGCGGACAACGGCAGGGCCTCGCACGCGCTGGCCGGTCAGCTCTCCCGGCGGCGCAGTCTGGCCACCGCGTCGCGTTCCCGGGCGACGTCGGCCTGGCTCAGCGCCGCGTTGGTCTCCACCCGCACGGTGAGGCGACGGTCGGCCAGGCCTTCGTGCAACGCGGTCATCTCCAGGATACCGTCGAAGCCCATCCGGAAAATAATCTCGATGGGCGTGCCGGCCGGGAAACCCGGCGGAATCCCGGTGATATCCGCCTGCGCGATAATCTTCATATCCTCGACACGGGCCGGCTCGGCACCGCCGCGCTGTTCCACCAGCTGCAGAGTGATAACGTCCTGATCGTCGCGGACAGTACCGAAACCGCGCCGGACCATCACGGGAAGCCGGTCATTGCGGTGGACGAGGAACACCGCTGAACGTTCACCGAAACGGTCGAGCACGAGCACTCCGAAACCGCGGGATACGACGTTGACCACCTGGACCTCGACGGTGCGGCGAACCCGTTCGGCGGTGAGCCCGAAAGCCGCCGCGAGACGTCTGCAGGCGGCGGCCAGGTCCGCGGGCGCGGCGGCGTCCGATGTCGCGCCGTCGGTGAGCTGCCCCCGCGACACCAGGTCCGCGAGGACCAGCCGCTCGATGGCCTTCTTCTCCCCATAGAGAGCCGCCCCCTTGGCCACCGCGAGGTCAGGGTCACCCAGCTCGACCGGCACGCCGAGCTCCGCCCTGAGCCTACGGGCCACCGCCGGCATCCAGGCGGAGCCCCCCGCCAGCAGCACCCGGTCGAGGCGGGTGACGCCGCGAGCCCTGGCCGCGGTCAGCACCGAGCGGGTGATGATCATAGTCCGCTCCAGCAGCCCGGCCGTCAGCCGTTCGAGATCATCCCGGGACACCACCGTCTTCAGTACACGACCGTCGTGTTCGACCCCGACCGTCGTCTCCATCCGGTCGGTCAGGTCGCGTTTGGCCTGTTCAGCGGCCAGCAGCAGCGCCTGGGCCGCCACGGCGTCGGCCAGCGGGTCCGTGGCGTCCGGATGCGCGTCAAGGAACTGTCTGGCCAGGTAGCGGGCGAGCTGCTCGTCCCACTCGGACCCGCCGAGCCGCTGGTCGCCGTCAACGGCGACCACCGAGATCCGACGGTCGGCAAGCTCGACGACGGTCGCGTCGAACGTCGCGCCGCCGAGGTCGTAGACGAGGGCGACCTCCTCCTGCGCCGTTGTGCCGGCGAAGGTCGCCGCCGCGTCGAAACGGGCGAAACCGTAGGCCAGCGCTGCCGCGATCGGTTCGTTGATGACGTCAACGACCGACAGGCCCGCGTACTGCCCAGCGAGCACGGTGGCCCGGCGTTCCTCGTCACCGAAGTACGCCGGCACGGCGATGACCGCGGCGTGGACCGACTCTCCGCCGGCAAAAGCCGCCTCGCTGACGAGCGCCCGCAGGACAAGGCCGCTCACCGCGGCCGCGGACCACGCCCGCCCGGACGTCACAAACCGCCAGTCATGATCGCCCATTCGGCCTTTGACCAACGCACAGACGTCATCGGCGCGGGCGCGGGCAAGGCGACGGGCCGGTTCACCAGTGACGTAGTCGTCCGGTCCGACGAAGAGCACGACGCTTGGCATCGCGGTCACACCGCCGGAGAGCGCAATCACCTCAGGATCGCCCGAGGCGTTCATCCGGGCGACGCAGCTGTAGGTGGCACCAAGATCAATTCCGTAGACGACGGCCGCGCTCATCCCCGAAACGTATCGAGATCACACAGTGGACTGGATGCGTTCCAGCGCGATTGCGTGGCGCATCGCACGGCGTCCCCGACGGGTGTCGCCAGCATCGCCGTAGGCGACCGCGAGTCGATACCAGGCCTGCCAGTCCCGTGGCCGCGCCTCGACATCGGCACGGCGGCGGTTGAAGACCTCGTCGGCCGCGGTCCGGTCGATCCGGCCAGAGGGACGCCGCGGCAACGGTGCCGGTGGGCCATCCGGCTGATGATTATCAAGCAGGTGGCGTCCCAACCGCCCGGCCGCCCGCCCGAACTGCAGTTCCCGGACAACGACGGCCACCCCGACGACAGGCAGCAGCAACACGCCGACGCCGAGCCCACGGGCGGTCCAGCCGCTCTGGGTGAGCAACTGAACGCCTCGCCATCCGATCAGCCCAAGGTAGAAGACAACCGCCACGAGCAGAACACCGACAGTTAGCCGAGCCTTCACAGTTCGAGCAGGGCCGCCAAGCCCACAGTCAGGCCGGGACGCCCCGGAGTCCGGCGCACGCCGAGCAGCACACCGGGCATGAACGAGGTCCGATCGAATGAGTCATGACGCAGGGTCAAGGTCTCCGCGACACCACCGAGCAGCACTTCCTGATGGGCGACAAGACCGGAAAGCCGAACGCTGTGCACGGGAATCCCGCTGACCCGGGTGCCGCGGGCGCCGTCACGTGCCGACTCCGTGGCGTCGGGGGCCGGGCTGGCCCCGGCCCGCGCCCGCACCCGCGCGACCTGCTCCGCCGTGTGGACGGCTGTCCCGCTGGGGGCATCCAGCTTGCCGGGATGGTGCATTTCGATGATCTCCACTGACTCGAAGAACCTGGCCGCCTGGGTCGCGAAATGCATCATCAGCACAGCACCGACACCGAAGTTCGGAGCCACCAACACACCGAGACCCGGCCTGTCCACGAGCCAGCCGCGCACCGTGTCCAACCGGTCGTTGGAAAAACCCGATGTGCCCACAACCACATGCAGGCCCGCGTCAATGCACCAACGCAGGTTCGCCATGACGGTGTCCGGCCGGGTGAAATCGACGACGACATCGGCATCGCGCAGGCTGGCGAAGTCGTCCCCACGATCTACCGCCGCCACCAGCGTGAGGTCATCAGCGGCCTCCACGGCGGCGCGAACCGTCGCGCCCATCCGGCCCCGGGCACCAAGAACACCAACCCGGAGCGGGTCAGCCGCCGGGCTACCGGTGACCGCGGATACCGCGGTCACCGTGCGATCACGGATGTAAAATCATGATCGCCAAAGGGGCCGATCACGCCGAGAGCGAGTGGCCGGGCAAGCAGGTCGGCGGCGACGCCCCGGACGTCTTCGCGGGTCACCGCGTTCACCCGGGCAAGCACCTCGTCCACGGAGAGGAGCTCACCGTGCATGAGCTCGCTCTTGCCGATCCTGCTCATCCGCGAGCCGGCGTCCTCCATGCCCAGCACCAGCGAGCCTCGGCTCTGGCCCTTGGCCCGGGCAAGTTCGTCGTCGGTGATTCCCGACGCCGCGATCAGCTCCAGTTGCTCGCGGCAGAGCGCGAGAACCTCGTCCGCCCGCCGTGGCGCGCATCCCGCATAGACGCCGAACAGCCCCGCGTCGGCAAAGTGGGACGCAAACGAGTAGACGGAGTAGGCAAGGCCACGCTTTTCGCGGACCTCCTGGAAGAGCCGGGAGCTCATTCCCCCACCGAGCGCCGAGGACATGATCCCCATGGCGAACCGGCGGGGGTCCCGGCGGGACATGCCCACGGTCCCGAGCACGACATGCGCCTGCTCGGTAGGACGCTGACTGACCACGACACCGCGGGCATCGGGGTAGGCATAGGAGCCCCCACGCACCGGGGTGGGAAGGTCTGGGCCACCCAGGTGGTCGGCAAAGGCCGCCGCGACCAGCGCGAGCGTACGCTCATGGTCGATGTTGCCGGCGATCGCGATCACCGTGTCGGACGGAGTGTACCGGGAGCGGTAGTAGTCGGCGATGGTGTCGCGGCCCAGGCCCTCGATGGAGTCGATCGTGCCCAGCACCGGACGCCCGAGATCGGTGTCACCCAACACAGCCGCGGTGAAGACGTCGTGGACGACGTCGCTCGGGTCATCGTCGTGCATGGCGATCTCCTCGAGGATCACACCACGCTCCGCGGCCACGTCGTCAGCTGTTATCAGTGAGTTGCAGACCATGTCGCAGACCACGTCAACCGCGTCCGCGAGGTCACCGTCGAGCACCCGTGCGTAATAGCACGTGTACTCCTTGGTCGTGAAAGCGTTCAGCTCGCCGCCGACCGCCTCGATCGCGGAACTGATTGTCAGCGCGTCCCGGGACGGCGTGCCCTTGAACAGCAGGTGCTCCAGGTAGTGGGAACAACCGGCAGTCAACGGATTCTCGTCCCGGGAGCCCACGCCGACCCAGATCCCGATGGCGACCGACCGGACCGCGGGCACCTTCTCGGTCAGCACCCGCAGCCCGCCCGGTAGCACGGCTCGCCGGACGGTGCCGGACAGCAGCTCCTCGTGAAGCGTGCCAGCCGGCACCAGACCCGCGCTGGTCGTACCCGTCTCTGTCACCGGAGGCGGTCAGGACCCGGCCGGGACGCTGTCCGCGTCCTCGACCACGGGAGAAAGGCTGATCTTTCCACGGCTGTCGATTTCAGTGATCTCAACCTGGAGCTTCTGGCCGACCTGAACCACCTCTTCCACCTTCTCCACCCGCTTTCCGCCGGAAAGCTGCTTGAGCTTGCTGACATGGAGCAGCCCGTCCTTGCCCGGAGTGAGGGAGACGAACGCACCGAACGTCGTGATCTTCACGATGGTGCCGAGGTAACGCTCCCCGACCTCCGGCATCTGCGGGTTGGCAATCGCGTTGATCGCCGAACGGGCGCTCTCCGCCGACAGGCCGTCCTGCGCACCGATGTAGATCGTGCCGTCGTCCTCGACCGTGATCTCGGCGCCGCTGTCAGTCTGAATCTGATTGATCATCTTGCCCTTCGGGCCGATGATCTCACCAATCTTGTCCACCGGGATCTTGACGGAAATCACCCGGGGTGCGTGCGTGGACATCTCGTCCGGTCCGTCGATCGCTTCGGCCATGACATCGAGGATCGCCAGCCGCGCGGCCTTGGCCTGGCCCAGCGCGTCGGCAAGGACCGACGCGGGAATGCCGTCCAGCTTGGTGTCGAGCTGGAGCGCGGTGACGAACTCCCGCGTACCCGCGACCTTGAAGTCCATGTCACCGTAGGCGTCTTCGGCGCCGAGGATGTCGGTGAGCGTCACGAAGTCGTCGCCTTCATGGATCAGGCCCATGGCGATCCCGGCGACGGGGGCCTTGAGCGGAACACCAGCGTTCAGTAACGACAGCGTGCTTGCGCAGACCGAGCCCATACTCGTCGACCCGTTGGAGCCCAGCGCCTCGGAAACCTGCCGGATGGCATAGGGGAACTCGTCCCGGCTCGGCAGCACCGGCAGCAGGGCCCGCTCGGCCAGCGCGCCATGGCCGATCTCGCGCCGCTTCGGCGAACCGACGCGGCCGGTCTCCCCGGTGGAGTAGGGCGGGAAGTTGTAGTTGTGCATGTAACGCTTTGTGCGGTCGGGATTGAGGGTGTCGACCGTCTGCTCCATCCGCAGCATGGCCAGAGTGGTCACACCGAGGATCTGGGTCTCGCCACGCTCGAACAAGGCTGATCCGTGGACGCGGGGAATGAAGTCGACCTCCGCCGACAGCTCGCGGATCTCGGTGACCCCACGCCCGTCGATACGGACGCCGTCAGCGATGATGCGCTGACGTACCAGCTTCTTCGTCAGCGCCCGATAGGCTGCGGCGATCTCCTTCTCGCGGCCCTCGAACTGGCCCATGACCTTCTCCGCGGCCAGTGAGCGGACCCGCTCCAGCTCCGTTTCCCGCTCCTGCTTGCCGGCGATGCGCAGAGCCGCGGCAAGCTCGTCACCGACCGCGACCGACAACGCCTCAAGGACATCGTCGTGGTAGTCGACGAACAACGGGAACTGACGGGCCGGCTTGGCCGCCCGCTCGGCCAGCTCGCGCTGGGCCCGGCACAGCTCGCGGATGGCGGGCTTCGCCGCCTCCAGCCCCGCGGCCACCACGTCCTCGGTCGGTGCTGGCGCACCCGCGGCCAGCAGCGGAACCGTGTCCGGCGTGGCCTCCGCCTCGACCATCATGATCGCGACATCGGAGCCGTCCTCGAGCACGCGGCCGGCCACCACCATGTCGAAGGTCGCCCGCTCCAGCTCGGCATGGGTCGGGAAGGCGATCCAGTTCCCGTCCACAAAACCGACCCGGGTGGCGCCGACGGGGCCGGAGAAGGGCAGCCCGGCGAGCGTGGTCGACGCGCTGGCCGCGTTGATCGCGACCACGTCGTAGAGCGTGTCCGGGTCGAGGGCAAGAACCGTTGCCACGACCTGGATCTCGTTACGCAGCCCCTTGACGAACGACGGCCGCAGCGGACGGTCGATCAGACGGCAGGTGAGGATAGCGTCCTCGCTCGGCCGTCCCTCCCGCCGGAAGAACGAACCGGGAATACGCCCGGCCGCGTACATCCGTTCCTCGACATCCACGGTCAGCGGGAAGAAATCAAGCTGATCCTTGGGCTGCTTGCTGACCGTCGTCGCCGACAGCACCATGGTGTCGCCGAGATAGGCGACCGCAGCCCCAGCCGCCTGCCGAGCCAGCCGTCCCGTCTCGAACCGGATCGTCCGGGTTCCAGCCGCTCCGTTGTCGATAACCGCCTCAGTCGCGGTTGTCTGGTCCTCCACTCGAACCATTCCTCCTCTCCATCGGCCGGGTCCGCCTTGCCGAGGAGGCCGGCGCTCAGTAGAAGCCCCCGGGGATTCGCCACACGGCGTGCCCGGACACCACCACCGAGGACCGGCGGCTCGCGCCGTCACGGACCCGGTCACACAGTGGAGGCGACAGTCGCCTCCACATCCAGCTCCTACCGCCGCAGCCCGAGACGTTCGATCAACGACCGGTAGCGGTGGATGTCGGTCTTGGCGAGATAGTTCAGCAACCGTCGCCTCCGGCCGACCAGCAGCAACAGCCCACGCCGGCTGTGGTGGTCGTGCTTGTGCACCTTCAGATGTTCCGTCAGGTCGCTGATCCGCCGGGTGAGCATCGCCACCTGTACCTCGGGCGAGCCTGTGTCACGCTCGACCGTGGCGTAATCGGACAAGATCTTCTGCTTGACGTCGCTCGGGAGCGGCACGCGAAACCTCTTCCTGTCTGCGGGTGGATGCGCGCCCGGGGTCTGCCCCACCCAGGCTGACGGACACACCACACTCGTCTGGTGCCGAAGCTTACCAACCCCGCGAGCACCGCCCGCTCGGCTGCGATGCCGCCGGCAAGGACGTGATCTTACGGGTGGCAAGAACGTCCGCCGCTATCTGAGCAACCAGGTCGGTCACGGAGTCGAAACGCAGCGTCGGACGCAACCGCTCGGCGAACTCGAAGGCAAGGTGGGCGTCGTAGATGTCGTCGTCGAAATCAAGGAGATATGCCTCAACCCGCCGCTCGGTCCCGTCGAAAGTCGGGTTGCTACCAATGGAGATCGCCGCGGGATAACGCCTGCCCGGCCACACGGCGTGCCCCGCGTAGACACCGTCAGCGGGAATCGCCGCATAGGCGGTTGTCGCGAGGTTGGCAGTCGGATATCCGATAGTGCGTCCACGCGCGTCACCGTGCACCACGATCCCCTCCACTCGGTGGTCCCGGCCGAGCGCGCGGGCCGCGGTGGCTACGTCGCCTTCGGCGATGCAGGCCCGAATACGGGTGGAGGACAGCACGTGGTCGTCCTCTCGCAGGAGCCGGACGCCCTCCACCGCGAAACCGTCAGTCGCACCGTCACGGCGCAGGGCCTCCAGATTTCCGGCGGCCCGATGCCCATAGGTGAAGTTCTCCCCGACCACCACGGCACTCGGCCGCAACCGCCGCAGGAGCATGTCGTGGACGAACTCCTCCGGTGACACCCGGCTGAACTCCGGTGTGAACGGCTGGACGCACAACGCGTCGACCCCCAGCCGCCCCAGCAGCTCCGCCTTGAAATCCGCGGTGGTCAACAACGGCGGATGACTGCCCGGCCGGATAACCTCGGCCGGATGCGGGTCGAACGTGAGCACGGCCGCGGGCTGTCCGGCCCGGTGAGCCCGTTCCACCGCACGGCTGACGATCTGCTGATGACCGCGGTGGACACCGTCGAAGAACCCGATTGTCACAACGCCGCCGGGCCAGTCATCCGGCGTGTCTCGCACCCCGCGCCACCGCTGCACATCCGAAGCCTATCGGTGCCGTTTGCGGCTCAGGCACCGGCGAAGACCACCAGTGACCGGCAGCCGTCCGCAGCGTCGTGCGCAAGAGCGAGAACCTCGCCTGCCGGGCCGAAAACGCCGTACGTGCCAGGCAGCCCGTAAGGGGAAAGACGGCGGCCGTGAGATATCGCACGAGCGTCATCGGCACCCACCCGCCGACAGGGAAACAGCGCGGCGACGGCGTCCGGCAACGGGCGCAGTGCGCCGGCACCCTCCTCGGCCAGGGCTTCCAGGGTAAGCGCCCGCGTGAGATCGAACGGTCCCACCCGTATCCTGCGCAGGGCACGTAGGTGGGCGCCGCAGCCCAGCGCCGCGCCGAGATCGCGGGCGAGCGCGCGCACGTAGGTGCCGCTGGAACACCCGACAGCCACATCAAGATCACAACCGGTGCGGGCAAGCAGCTCGAACCGGCTGACCGTGACCCGCCGCGCCGCCAGAACGACCTGCTCACCCGCGCGTACCCGGGCATAGGCCCGTACCCCGTCCACCTTGATGGCACTGACCGCGGACGGCACCTGGTCAATCGTGCCGGTGAGAGCCCCCATGGCCGCGGCGAGCTCCACCGCGTCGACCGCGACCTCACCCACCGCGACAACCTCGCCCTGCGCGTCATCGGTGGTGGTCGATTCACCGAGGCGGATGGTCGCGGTGTAGGCCTTGTCGGTCAGGGCGAGATGACCGAGCAATCGAGTCGCCCGGCCCACCCCGAGCACCAGCACACCGGTCGCCATCGGATCAAGCGTGCCGGCGTGTCCCACCCGCCGGGTGCGCAGGGCCCGCCGGGCGCGGGCCACCACGTCGTGCGAGGTCAGCCCCATCGGCTTGTCCACCACGGCCAGACCGTCCACCCCGGCCGCGGTCGCGCCAGCCATCAGCCCGGCAGTCTGGGCGCGCGGACCAGCGCGGCACGCAGGGCCTGCATGGTCGGCTCCAGCGGTTCGGTGGAACTCAGCCCGGCCGCGAAACGGTGACCGCCGCCGCCGAGCTGGGTGCACACCGCGCCGACGTCGATGCCGCCCTTCGAACGCACCGAGACCTTCCAGGTGTCGGTGGCGTCCTGCTTGCAGACGACCGCCACCTCGGCTTCGGCGGCGGTCCGCACGATGTCGATCACACCCTCGATCTCGTCCAGCGTGAGACCCGCGCCGGTGAGGTCCGCGTACGCGCACCACGTCCACACCAGGTCGTGCTCAGGCTCCAGACTGGCCCGGCCGAGCAGCTCACCCAGTAGCCGCAGGTAGTTGAAGCGGTGCGTGTCCCAGACCGTACGAGTGATCAGATCATGCCGGATCCCGGTGCTCAGCAGCCGCGCGGCCAGCCGATGGACATCCGGCGTGGTCACGCCGTACCGGAACGAACCGGTATCGGTGACCAGGCCCGTGTAGATCGCGACAGCCAGGTCATGATCGAGGTCGATCCCGAGAGCGTCAATGACCCCGGTGACCATCACGCTGGTGGAGGCGGCGTCGGGGTCGATCAGATTGATGTCCCCGAACCGTGTGTTCGAGGCGTGATGGTCGATCACAACCGTTCGCCGTGCCCTGGTCGCAACCCGGCCCAGCGCCCCGAGTCTGGGCAGGCTTCCCGCATCCAGCGTCACCACGAGGTCGGGCGTCGCCGGGACCAGGGAGGGCGGGACAAGAAGATCCTGGCCAGGCAGAAAGCTCAACGAGCGGGGCACAACGAACGGGTCGCTGTCGAACGAGACCGATGCCCTGGCCCCGAGGGTGTGCAGCGCGAGCCCAAGGGCGATCGCCGAGCCCAGGCTGTCTCCATCCGGGTCAACGTGCGCGACCAGCAGGATGCTCTCCCCGCTCTGGGCCGCGGAGCGAATCGCCTCGACCGCACGCTCCCGCTGCTCACCGAGCGCATCGCCGGACATGGGCCCCGCCCGGCCCGGCCCCTCGCCCGCTGGGGGGACCGGGAGCAGAGACAGATCGGCGAGGCTCATCGCGTCGGTCATCGCGGCGTGTCCCCCATCATTTCCTCGTCGAGCTGATCGGAACCGAACCCGTCAGCACCGGACTCATCGGCGTCCACACGCGGCTTACGGTACGGGTCGGGTTCACCAGCCGGCCGGGCACCGTCCCGGACACCCGCCAGGCTCGCGTCCCGCTCCCGCGCGGTCAGAATCAGTTCCTCAAGATGGCGGGCATCGTCTGGCAACCGATCGTGAACGAAGGTCAGGGCAGGAGTGACCTTGACGCCGGTCTGCCGGCCAACCTGACTACGCAGCAGGCCCTTGGCGGACTCCAGCGCCCGCGCCGAGCCCAGCCGGTCCGCGTCGTCACCGTAAACCGTGTAGAAAACGGTGGCCTCGGTCAGGTCCGGGGTGACCCGGGCATCGGTCACCGTGACCATTCCCAGGCGCGGGTCCTTCACCTGACTTTCCAGCGCGGCCGCGACCACCTCACGGATACGCACCGCGAGCCGGCGGGCCCGAGCAGGATCAGCCATGGCTTCCTCCCGTCATTCCGACCGCGCCACCGATCGCGGTCCGTCCATATCCTCGTCGGAATCCTCGTCGGAGAGGTAGCGCATCCGCGCCGAGAGCAGTTCTATCTCCGGGCGCCGCGAGAGCAGGCGTTCACACGCCTGGACGACCTCGACACAATGGGCTCGATCCGCGGCGACCACGGCGAGCCCTATCTGCGTCCGCCGATGCAGATCAAGATGGCCGGTCTCCGCCGCACTCACCGCATATCTGCGGCGGAGCTCGGCCACCACTGGCCGGACTATCGACCGCTTCTCCTTGAGCGACCGAATGTCGCCAAGGAGAAGGTCGAAAACTCCCGTTCCGGTCCACATCGTCCGTGTCCTCAGGAGCGAGGAACCTCCCGCTGCTCGAAGGTCTCGATCACATCGTCAATCTTGATGTCGTTGAAGGAACCAAGCCCGATACCGCACTCGTAACCCTCGCGGACCTCGGTCGCGTCGTCCTTGAAGCGCTTGAGCGACTCGACCGTGAGATTGTCCGCCACGACCACGCCGTCCCGAACGAGCCGGGCCTTGGAGTTGCGGCGGATGATCCCGGAACGTACCAGGCAACCGGCGACGTTGCCGATCCGGGGAACCCGGAACACCTCGCGCACCTCGGCGGTACCGAGCTGGACTTCCTCGTAGACCGGCTTGAGCATGCCCTTGAGGGCGTTCTCGATGTCCTCGATCGCCTGGTAGATGACCGAGTAGTAGCGGACGTCGACGCGCTCGCGCTCGGCCAGTTCGCGTGCCTTGCCCTCAGCCCGGACGTTGAACCCGAGGATGACCGCGTCGGACGCGCTCGCCAGGTTGACGTCGTTCTCAGTGATGGCACCGACGCCACGGCCGATGATCCGCAACGAGACCTCGTCGCCGACATCGATCTTGAGCAGGGAGTCCTCCACAGTCTCGACCGAACCGGAGACGTCACCCTTGAGAATGAGGTTGAGCTGGGTCTTCTCGCCCTCCTTCATCCGCTCCAGGATCGTCTCCAGGGTCGGGCGTCCGCGGCTCATCGCCAGTTCGGCGTTTCGCTCACGCGCCTGGCGCCGCTCGGCGATCTGACGAGCGACCCGGTCCTCCGGAACGACCAGGAAGTTATCGCCCGCGTCGGGGACGCTGGTGAACCCCAGGACCTGCACCGGCCTGGCCGGGCCGGCCTCGTGCACCGGGTCACCGTGTTCGTCGAGCATCGCCCGGACGCGCCCGAAGGCATCACCGGCAACCACCGAATCCCCGACCCGCAGTGTCCCTCGCTGGACGAGCACGGTCGCAACCGGGCCGCGGCCTCGGTCCAGCCGGCCTTCGATCGCGACGCCCTGAGCCTCGGTACCGGTCGGGGCACGCAGGTCGAGGGCGGCGTCCGCGGTGAGGATGACCGCCTCGAGCAAACCGTCGATGTTGGTGCGGTTACGGGCGGACACGTCGACGAACATGGCGTCACCGCCATACTCCTCGGCGACCAGGCCGTATTCGGTCAGCTGCCCGCGGACCTTGAGGGGGTCGGCGCCTTCCTTGTCAATCTTGTTGACGGCGACGACGATCGGGACGTTGGCCGCCTGGGCGTGATTGAGCGCCTCAATCGTCTGCGGCTTGACACCGTCATCCGCGGCGACGACCAACACGACGATGTCGGTCACCTGCGCACCTCGGGCACGCATGGCGGTGAACGCCTCGTGACCCGGGGTGTCGATAAAGGTGATCTTCCGCTCGTCCCCATCGACCTTCGCCCGGACCTGGTAGGCCCCGATGTGCTGGGTGATGCCGCCAGCCTCACCGGCAACCACGTCTGTCGACCGGATCGCGTCGAGCAACTTCGTCTTGCCGTGGTCGACGTGGCCCATGACGGTGACAACCGGTGGACGGGCGGACAGCTCGATCTGATCGCCGTATTCGCCGCCGAAGGAGAGATCGAAGCTCTCCAACAGCTCCTTGTCCTCGTCCTCGGGACTGACGATCTGTACGTCATAGCCGAGAGTGACGCCGAGCAGCTGCAGGGTCTCGTCCGTGCACGACTGCGTCGCGGTCACCATCTCGCCGAGCTGGGTGAACACAACCTGGACGAGCGCGCCCTGATTGGCATCGATCTTGTCGGCGAAATCGGCAAGGGACGCGCCCCGAGGCAGTCGAATGGCCTGCCCGTTGCCGCGCGGAACCATGGCCCCCATGCGGGGAGCCTCCAGCCCGCTCTCCCATTCCTGCCGCTTTGCGCGCTTGGACTTGCGCTGCCGGCCAGGACGACCACGGCCGCCCGGGCCGAAGGCGCCGGCCGTCGTGCCACCGCGGCCCCTGCCGCCGGATGTCGGGCGGCCACCGGGACCGCCACCGGGAGCACCGCCGCCACCAGGACGGCCCGCGGCGCCCGTGCCCGCGCCAGCGGCACCACCGGGACGACCGGGTGC
>NZ_CAKJTM010000018.1:0-45329 GCF_917627345.1 Protofrankia sp. CiP3
GGGAATGGACCGGCCTGGGGGTGGGGGGTGCCGGTGTCGCAGCCGGTTCCACGCCGCGGGTGCCGTCCCTGAACGACTTCGTCATCCGGGCGGCGGCGGTAATGCGCGATCGCGTGTGTCGGCGGCGGCCGCGAGGTCCACGTCCGCCCGGCGGATGCGTCCGCCCGCCCCGGTGCCGGCCACCGTGGCGAGGTCGACGCCGAGGGTCTCGGCGTGCCGGCGCACCAACGGGGCCGGCGGTGGCGGGGCGGCAGTTGGCGGGATGGCCGCTGGCGGGATGCCGGGAACCGCCGGGCGCGCGGTGGTCGCGGCGGTGGTCGCGGCGGCAACGGTGGTCACCCGGGCGGTCGCCGCCGCCTCGATGTCCTCGGAGACGATCCGGCCATCTGGACCGGTGCCCTGGACGGCCGTGAGATCGATGTCGTGTTCCCGCGCCACCCGGCGGGCGTTCGGGGACGCGAAGCGCCGCTCGGCCGGCGCGGGGCGGGCCCGCGGTCCGCCGGGCGGCACCTCTCCCGCGGCGAGCAACCAGCCCACGAGCGCGCCTGGCGGCAGCGTGGCCCCGGCCGCGACGACCGGATGGAAGAGTCCCTCCCCCTCGGCCTCGACGTCCGCGTCGACCTTGTCGGTGGCGAGCCTCATGATCACATCACCGGGACGGACCAGACCACCGGCCGGCACGACCCATTCGGTGATCGTGCCTTCCCGCATCGTCAGCCCGAGCTTGGGCAGCAGCACCTCGACAGCCATGGCGTCAGCCTCGGGCGAGCAGCCGGCGGCAGCCGTCGGCTATCCGGGTGCGGTCGGGGATGTACGCCCGCTCCAGCACCGGGCTGAACGGCACCGGGGTGAACGGCGCGCCCAGGCGCGACACCGGCGCGTCGAGGTAGTCGAAAGCGGCCTCCTGGACCTGCGCGGCGATCTCCGCGCCGATGCCACCGAACCGTACGGCCTCGTGCACCACAAGCACCCGGTTGGTGCGCACCACCGACTGCACGATCGTCTCGCTGTCCAGCGGCTGCACGGTGCGGGGGTCGATGACCTCGACCGAGACGCCCTCGGCCGCGAGCTCCTCGGCGGCGGCCAGCGCCTCGACGGTCATCCGGCCCAGCGCCACGACGGTGACGTCGTCACCGGTACGCAGCGTGGCGGCCGTGCCGATCGGCACCTCGTAGATCTCCTCGGGCACCTCGCCTCTGGATCCGAGCAGCGCCTTGTTGAGCATCACGATGACCGGGTTGTCGTCACGCACAGCGGAGACGATCATCCCTTTGGCGTCCGCCGGGGTGGCAGGCATGAGCACCTTGAGGCCCGGGGTGTGCGCAAGCCATGCTTCCAGGCTCTGGGAGTGCTGCGCGGCGGCGCCGAGCCCGGCACCCGCCGCGGTCGTGATCGTGAGCGGGACGCTGACCGAGCCGCCGTACATGAACTTCATCTTCGCCGCCTGGTTGACCACCTGGTCCATGCAGACGCCGAGGAAGTCCATGAACATCAGGTCGCACACCGGCCGCAGGCCACGGGCGGCGGCGCCCACACCGAGGCCGATGATCGCAGCCTCGGAGATGGGGGTGTCCACAACACGGCGCGGCCCGAACTCCGACAGCAGCCCGTCGAACATGTGGAAGACCCCGCCGTAGCCGGCGACATCCTCACCGGCTACGAACACGTCGTCGTCGTCGCGCATGACCTGCGCGAGGCCCTCGTTGAACGCTTTGACGTAGGTCAGAGTGCGTGTCATCGGCCGTTGAGCTCCTTTCACCGCTGGTCGCCGTGGGCGTCACACGCTGTAGACATCCCGGGCGATGTCGGCCGGGTCCGGCTCGGGACTCGCCGCGGCGAAGGCGATCGCCGCGGCGACCTCGGCCCTGGTCTGCGCCCAGATCTCCGCAAAACGCTCCGGCGCGACCGTGCCGGCCGCGGTGGCCCCGCTCTCCAGCAACTTGATCGCGTCACGTTCCTTCCAGGCGTCGATCTCCTGCTGGGTGCGGTACGGGATGCGCAGGCCCTTGACACCCTGATGATCGTAGTAACGGTAGGTCTTGGCCTCGACCAGCGTCGGGCCGCCACCGGACCGGGCCCGCTCCACCGCGCGCAGGGTGGCCGCCCGGACGGCGGCCGCGTCCATGCCGTCACAGATCTCGCTCGGCATGCCGTAGGCCGCCGCGCGATCGGCAACATCGGTGAGCAGCATGTGCCGGGCCTGCGGGGTGAACTCGGCATAGCCGTTGTTCTCGCAGACGAGCACCACCGGCAGGCGCAGCACGGCGGCGAGGTTGGCTGCCTCGTGGAAGCTGCCGATGTTGGAGGCGCCGTCGCCGAAGAAGGCCATCGCGACGGTGCCGTCGCGGCGGTAGGCGCCGGCGAACGCCGCGCCCACCGCGATCGGGATGCCCGCGCCCACGATCCCGTTCGCGCCGAGCATGCCGATCGACAGGTCGTTGATGTGCATGCTCCCGCCCCGGCCGTGGCAGTAGCCGTCGGCCCGGCCGTACAGTTCGGCGAACATCCGGCGGAAGTCCGCGCCCTTGGCGACCGCATGGCCATGCCCGCGGTGGGTGGAGGTGATCTGGTCTTCGTCCCGCAGCGTGCTGATCGCGCCAGCGGCGACCGCCTCCTGCCCGACGTAGAGATGCAGGAAACCGGGCAGCGTGCCGGCCTCCATCAGCCGGCCGGCCTCGGTCTCGAACACCCGGATGCGCACCATCCGGCGGTGCAGGTCCAGGAGCACGCCCGCGTCGGCACCGGCGTCGGCGTTGGTGGTGGCGACGGCCGCGGGCCGGGCGGGCCGGGCGGGCCGGGCGCTCTGGTCGGCCGCGACGGCTCGCGTCATGATGCCTGCCCCTCTCTCCCTGGCCCGGCGTCCGCGCACAGCGGACCGCTGCGCCGTCCGAGCATCCTGGAGTTTGTCGAAATGGACTCTAGTAAGAGATGCCTCCCCACACCAGACTCATAGCCGATGTTTGTCGTTGGCCCCCACAGCAAGAGCGCCCGCGGTGCCCACGGCGGAGGCCGGAACTGTTTCTTGACTGCTCTTACAGTTATGGGTCTACATTCGACGTGACCAGCAAGCACGCAGCCGGCAGACGTGAGAAGCGGGGCGGTGAGGTCCGTTGGAGCTGGTGGGGATCGGTGCGCGGGCACGGCGTGAGCCGGCTGGCGTCGCCCTCGTCGACGACACCGGCCAGCTCACATGGGCGGAGCTCGCCGACCAGATACGCGCCGTGGCCGCCGAGATGCTTGCCGTCGCGGGCGGTGACGGCGCGCGGGTCGCCGTCACCGGTGAGAACCTCATCCCAACCCTTGTCGCGCATGCCGCGGGCATCTGCGCCGGGGTCGGTACCGTGGCGCTGTCCCGCCAGCTCACCGCCGGTGAGTTCGCCGACCTGCTCGTGGACGCCGGCGCGGTGGCCGCCGTCGCCGGGCCGGCTGGCCGCGAGGGCATCGCCCGGGCCGCCACGTCCGCGCGGTTACGTGCCGTTATCGTCCACGGCGCCGCCCCCGAACCGCACCCCGGCTGGACGGACTGGACGGACTGGACGGGTAGTGACCGGCCGTTGCCGACCATCGCCGGCCGGCCCGCCCGGCCGCCTCTCGTCTACACATCCGGCACCACCGGGCGGCCGCGGGCCACCGAGGTGCGCTGGACCGCGCCGGCCCCCGGCACCGCGGCCGGCTATGCCGCCGCGCTGGCTACCCGCTCGGCTTTCCCGCCCGGCCCGCACCTCGTGGTCGGGCCGCTGGCACACAATGGCCCGCTCAGCTGCCTGCGCCATCTGCTGTCCGGGCAGCCCGTGATCATACTCGGCCGGTTCGACGCGGAGCGTGTGCTGCGGCTCATCGAGGCCCACCGGGTGACGTCGTCGGTGATGGTCCCGACGCACTTCGCCCGGCTGCTCGCCCTGCCCGCGGGCGTACGCGGTCGCTACGACGTGACCAGCCTGCGCAGTGTCTCCCACACCGGGTCAGCCTGCCCGCCCGACACCAAACGGGCAATGATCAACTGGTTCGGGCCGGTGCTGGTGGAGTCGTATGGAGGCAGCGAGGCGGGCACTGTCTGCCGCATCACAAGCGACGAATGGCTTGCCCGGCCCGGGTCGGTCGGGCGATGCGTACCACCGTTCGAGGCGGTCGTCCTCGACGCGGACAACGCGCCGGTGGGCGTCGGCGAGATAGGTGTGCTGGGTTTTCGCGCCCCGGCCGACCGGGGCATCCGTTATCACGGCGACCCCGTCAAGACCGCGGCCGCCTACCTCGCGCCCGGTGTGTTCACGCTCGGCGACATCGGCTTCGTCGACACGGATGGTTACGTCCACATCACCGACCGGCTCGCGGACATGGTCGTCTCCGGTGGGGTGAACCTCTACCCGGCCGAGTGCGAACGTGTGCTGGCGGACCACCCGGCGGTCGTGGACGTGGCCGTGATCGGTGTGCCCGACGCGGACCTGGGCGAGACGCTACGGGCGCTGATCGTGCCCCGTGGAGAACCGCCGGGCCCAGGCGAGCTCGACCGCTTCTGCCGGCTGTCACTCGCATCATACAAATGCCCCAAATCATACGAAATGGTCGCAGACCTTCCCCGTAACGCCATGGGGAAGCTTGACAAAAAAGCGTTACAACGCTCTTACTGGCGCTCTGAGCGCACCATCGCGGGATGACATCCCGTACATCAGGGCAACCCGCCAGACATCATGATCAGCCATGATGCCCAGACGGGACCACCCACGGAGAGCACGCCCACCCGCACGCCAGCCGCCCGGCTGACCAGACGGACAGCTGTCTTCTGATCTCATCTGAAACCTGATGATGCTCTCTAATTAAGTGAAGTTTACTTATACTTCTGATAACCTCCGCTAGGTCGACATCAGCGATCACGGAGGTATCAGGCGTGTGGAGTGAGGTTGTCCCGAACCTGCTCATCGGGTTACGTGAAGGTCTGGAAGCGGGTCTGATCGTCTCGATTCTGGTCGCCACGCTTGTGCGTGCCGGCGAGCGGGCGCGCCTGCCCCAGGTCTGGACGGGCGTGCTGGCCGCCGTCGCGCTCTCCGCAAGCTTCGGTGCCGTCCTGACCTTCGCAGCCACCGAGCTGTCGACCAAGGCCCAGGAAGCGTTCAGCGGCATCCTGAGCCTGGTCGCGGTCGGGTTCGTCACCATAATGATCTTTTGGATGCGCAGCTCGGCGCGGGCGCTGTCCAGTGAGATCAGCGAAAAGATCACGGCTGCGCTGGCACTCGGGCCGGGCACGTTGATCATCACCGCGTTCCTGGCCGTCGCCCGGGAGGGGCTGGAGACGTCCCTGTTCGTCTGGACGACCACCCGCGGCGCGTCCGAATCGGTCGCTCCGCTGCTCGGAGCCTGCGCCGGCCTCGCGCTCGCCACCGGTTTGTGCGTCGGCATGTACCGGCGGGCCGTGAAGATCAACCTGACGAAATTCTTCACGCTCACCGGCATCGGGCTCATCGTGATCGCGTCCGGCGTGGCCGGCTACGGCCTACGTGATCTACAGGAGAGCGGCATCCTGCCCGGCATCGACGCGGCCGCGTTCAACCTCGGCGCCACCGTCGACCCGAGCTCGTGGTACTCCAGGCTCGTCGAGGGCATCTTCAACATCACGCCGCGTATGAGCGTGCTCCAGGTCGTCGGCTATCTCGGCTATCTGATCCCGGTCATGGTCCTGTTCGTCCGGGGCATCCGCCCCGCCCCGGCGGCACCCGCAGCTGTGCCGGCTGCCACCGCGTCGGCAACCACCGCGCCGGCAGCCAGCGGGGCCGAGGTGCCCCGGCCGGCGCCAGCCGAACCGGCACCGGCACCAGCACCAGCACCAGCACCAGCACCAGCACCAGCACCAGCGGCTACCAAATCACGGCGGGTGCCTCGGTGGGTACTCCCAGCGGCCCTGGTGGCGGTGCCGGCCGTTGCCGCTGGCGGCGCCATCCTCGCCCTCGGCCCGTCCGCCCCAACCGGCGGCACGACGATCGAGGCGACCTCCGCTTCCTGCGTCACAGCCTGGGAGGCTCCGCGGCCGGGCCGCATGATGTTCACTGTCCGCAACACCGGTGGGCAGACCATGGAGATACGCTTCATCGACCCGGCAAACGGGGCGATCCACGCCGAGATCGAACTGCTCGCGCCGGGCACCAGCCGGCCGCTGTCCGTGACCATCGGTGGTGGCACCTATGCCTGGCAGTGCCTGCCCGACGGCGGGGAGCCCGTCGTCTCGGCGAGCCGGCGGGTAGCCGGGTCGAGCGCCGGCGGGCAGGCGATCATCCCGGTCACCGAGGAGACCTTGAAGGCACCGGTGGAGGCCTACCGGGCGTTCGTCACCGCCGGCCTGGCCACGCTGCAACGCGACACCGACACGCTTCGGGCTGACATCGAGTCAGGTGACCTCGACGCGGCCCGTCGCGACTGGCTCCCGGCTCATCTCGGCTACGAACGCCTCGGCGCCGCCTACGGCACGTTCGGCGATTTCGACGCGTCGGTCAACGGCCAGCCCGCTGGCCTGCCGGACGGCGTCAGCGACCCGGACTTCGCCGGGTTCCACCGCGTCGAGTACGGGCTGTGGCACGGCGAATCGATGGACTCGTTGAAAGCGGCCGCCGCGAAACTCGCC
Organism: Protofrankia sp. CiP3; assembly: GCF_917627345.1. Classification (NCBI taxonomy): domain Bacteria; kingdom Bacillati; phylum Actinomycetota; class Actinomycetes; order Frankiales; family Frankiaceae; genus Protofrankia; species Protofrankia sp. CiP3. The sequence continues at coordinate 6,611 of NZ_CAKJTM010000018.1, forward strand.
GATGCCGTCGGTGCGCTCGCCACGGCCTTCCCGACCCAGGAACTCGATCCGAACGACCTGGCCCTGCGCAGCCATGAAATTCTCGAGAACACCCTCGAGTTCCAGCTCACCGGTGCCGCCGACCAGGGCAGCAACACAACGCTGGCAACGGCCGCGGCGAACGTGGACGGCACCCGCGAACTGTTGACAATCATCACACCGCTGCTGGCGGCCCGTGCGCCAGCGACGCTGGCGGCGTCCGAACGCGAGCTCGACGCGTTCGGATCGCTCCTGGCACGGATCGCCCACCCCGCCGGGACCTGGATCGCTCCGGCCGCCCTCCCCCGCGCAGACCGGCAGCACTTGAACGGCAGCCTCGGCGCGCTGGTGGAAACCCTCGCGCCCATCCCGGACATCCTGGAAATCAGGAGCGCCGGATGACCGGGCCCGGCCTGCCCAGCCCCAACACCAACACCAACACCAACACCAACACCACCGCATCCTCTGCCGCGCCGTCCTCCGGAGTGCCACCCATCATGGCCGAAGCGTCCGAACCGTCACCGCCGCCGCGGCAGGCAACCGCCGCTGACACCGCCACCACAGCCGTCACCAGCTGTCCGGTGCCCCGGCGCCGCGCCGGGTTCGCCAGGGGCGCGCTCGGGCGCCGGTCCTTTCTCGCTGGCGCGCTGGCCGCGGGCGCGGCCGTGGGCGCCGGGGGCACCGTGCTGGCCACCACCGCCAACGCCGACGACGGCAGCCCCAGGAGCTCCGACGAGGTGGTCGCCTTCCACGGGACCCACCAGGCCGGGATCATCACACCACCACCGGCGGCGGCGGTGTTCGCGTCCTTCGACGCGATCACGACGGACCGGGCCGGGCTTGTCGACCTGTTCAGGACAATCACCGAACGGGCCCGTTTCCTGACTGCCGGCGGCACCCCGGTCGACCTCGGCACGACCGCCCCGCCGTCGGACAGCGGCATCGTCGGGCCCGCGGTGCCCCCGGACGCGCTGACCGTCACCGTCGGTGTGGGCGCATCCCTGTTCGACAACCGGTTCGGCCTGGCCGACCGAGCGCCGCGCCACCTCACACCGATGCGCACCTTCCCCAACGACAACCTGGACGCGACGCAGTGCCATGGCGACATCAGCCTCCAGCTGTGTGCGCACAGCCGCGACACCGTGCTGCACGCGCTGCGTGACATCGCCCGGCACACCCGCGGCGGCATGCAGCTGCGGTGGCGCATCGACGGCTTCCAGAACCAGCCCCGGCCGTCGGGAGCCCAACGCAACCTGCTCGGCTTCAAGGACGGCATCGCCAATCCGGACGTGACCAGCGCCGCCGAGCTGGACCGGCTGGTCTGGGTGCGCGGCGGCGACGAGCCCGCCTGGACCACGGGCGGCTCCTACCAGGTCATCCGGGTCATCCGGATGCTGGTGGAGTTCTGGGACCGGGTCTCCCTCAACGAGCAGGAAATGATGATCGGCCGGCGCCGGGACACCGGCGCGCCGCTGGACGGCACGGCCGAGACCGACACCCCGGCCTACGCCGGTGACGCCGACGGGAAGATCATCCCGCTCGACGCGCACATCCGGCTGTCCAACCCCCGCACGGCCGAGACCGCCGACTCCCGTATCCTGCGCCGCGGCTACAACTACGACCGGGGCATCGACACCAACGGCAACCTCGACATGGGCCTGGCCTTCTGCTGCTACCAGCAGGACATCGCCCGCCAGTTCGAGGCGACCCAGACCCGGCTCATCGACGAGCCGCTGGTCGACTACATCAGCCCGACCGGTGGCGGCTACTTCTTCGTCCTGCCCGGCGTCCGGGACGCCGCCGACCACCTCGGCCGCACCCTGCTCACCTGACCCTGCTCACCTGACCCTGCTCACCTGACCCCGAATGCCGGCCTGGCCGGACGAGGGAGAGCCGGTGGCGGGCTGGGACCGGGTAACACCGGCCCGCCACCGGCCATGATCGCTGCTATCAGGCACATATACCCAATAACCGATTCCGGGCCTGCCCCGGCCCCGCCTACCGCCTTCGCCCGGTCAGGCCTTGGCGGCGACGGCTACCGCGTCGGCGAGGCTGGTGGTGGGGCGGCCGAGCAGGCGGCGCAGGTCGCCACTGTCGGTGGTCAGCTCGCCGCGGCCGATGCCGAGATCCGAGTCGGCGAGCAGGCTTGCGAAGGCCTCGGGGACACCAACGTCGACGAGAGCTTTGGTGTACTCCTGGGCAGGCAGGTTCTGGTAGACGACCGTCCTGCCGCTCTGGCGGGAGACCTCGGCGGCCAGCTCGGTCATCGTGAAGGGCTCGTCACCGCCCAGTTCGTATACGGCGCCCGCCTGGCCGGCACCCAGCAGGACGGCAGCCGCCGCGGCGGCGAAGTCGGCGCGGGTGGCGCCGGCGATCCGGCCGTCGCCCGCGGCGCCGAGGAGCACGCCGTGTTCGAGCGCGGGAGCGAGGTTGTCGGTGTAGTTCTCGATGTACCAGCCGTTACGCAGGAAGACGAACGGCAGGCCGGAGCCGCGGATGATCGACTCGGTGGCCTTGTGCTCCGTGGCCAGTGCCAGACCGGTGGTGTCGGCGTTGAGGATGCTTGTGTACGCGATGCGGCCGACGCCGGCCGCGACGGCCGCATCCACGATGTTGCGGTGCTGGGCCGCGCGCTGGCCGACCTCGTTGGAGGAGATCAGCAGCAGCCTGTCCGTGCCGGCGAGGGCGGTGGCGAGCGTCTCGGGCCTGGTGTAGTCGGCCTCCCGGACCTGCACGCCGCGGGCGGCGAGATCGGCGGCCTTCTCAGGGCCGCGCACGGCCGCGACGACGTCGTCGGCGGGCACGCCGCGTTCCAGCAGCTCCTCGATGACAAGGCGGCCGAGGTGCCCGGTGGCGCCGGTAACAGTGATCATAGCTTTCTCCCTGGTGGTCGATCTGATGTTGCCCGTGCGGTAGGCACGCCAGGAGTGTACTAACTATTGGTAAGTGTAGTCACATTGGTTAGTACGGTTGATGGGGATGGCGCCCCGGGTCGCTACAGTGGTTACCATGAGCCGCTTGATCCCCACGACGGCCGCGTCCGCCGACCCGGCGGACGCTCTGGCCGCCGATGTCTTCGCCCGCGCATGCCCCTCGCGGCGGACGATGGAGACCGTCACCAGCAAGTGGGGGATCCTCGCCCTGGCAGCGTTGACCCAGGGCGAATACCGGTTCAACGCGCTGCGCCGCAGAGTCGACGGGGTCAGCGAGAAGATGCTGTCGCAGACGCTACAGGCGCTGGAACGCGACGGGCTGGTCCGCCGGGACGTCCAGGCGACCATCCCGCCACGCGTGGAGTACAGCCTGACGCCGCTCGGCGTGCGCATCGCGGCGAAGCTGCGCGAGCTGATAGATCTCATCGAGAGCGAGATGCCAGCGGTGATCGCGGCCCAGACGCGCTACGACCGGGCAAAGCCCCCTGCCTCGTCGGCCTGACGGTTCCTGGCGGCAGCCGGCGCACACGCCGCCAGGAACCCCGACAGGGCCGTCAGCCGTAGGTAATGACAACGGACGACCTGAATACCTTCCCCTGCAGCGCCGCCCATACAAACAATCGTCGCGCTCTCTGGCCCTCCAAAAAAAGTGGGATCGCTGATTGCAAATCCGGCTGGAACAGAAGCGTGACAGGGCCGTTCGGCGGTCGGCAACGGATCCGGCACGGGCTGGGACGCTGGGACGGCATACGGGCGATGACCTGCGGGAATGGCGTGGTGTGGGACGCCGAGGCTGGGACGGCCGGGCCCGATCCCGCCGAGGCGGTATCCTAATCCCTCCGACGCACCGCCCTGACGAGGGGCGAGATTCCGGGGGCCTGGTCGATGGCATCACGCGCTGAGGAACTGGGTGACTTCCTCGCGGAACTGAAACAGCGCAGTGGCCGTAGTTACGAGTGGATCGGCAGGAAGGTCAGCGCGGGTAAATCCACCGTGCAGCGCTACTGCACCGGCTATTCCGTGCCGCCGGAGTTCGGCACGCTCGAGCGCATCGCCCGGGTGTGCGGCGCGAACAGCGACGAGATAGCACGGCTGTTTCGGCTGTGGGAACGCGCCATCTCGGCAGCTGCCGAGGTTTCGACCAGAGATAATGGCGCGGGCCTGGCCACGGATGGCAGCGAGCGGAAGAACGCCACCGAAGCCGCCGAGGCGGTGACGGTTCTCGGCGGGCCACCGGCGCGGGCACCGGCCGCGGTGGACGCCATCCCATCACGGCCGGCCAGCTGGTGGCGACGCCGCCGGCACTGGGCCTGGCTGGCCAGCCTCGGGCTGAGCGTTGTGCTCATCACCCTGACCACCGCGGTGAGCGGCCCGCCTTCCCGGCAGCCATCCGTCCCCGCGTCGCAGTGGATTACCGGCCCGGCCTGGGAACAACCGGCGCGGCCCGTGCCACCCACCCTGTTCGGCGTCACGATCAACAGCCAGACTGGGATCATGCCGTCCTTCAGGGTCGGCGCGGTCCGGCTCTGGGACAGCGGCACCCAATGGGTGAACATCGAGCCCGACCGCGGAACGTTCGACTGGGCCGGGCTGGACCGCGAGGTGGCCGGAGCGCAAAGCGCGGGACTGCCGGTGTTGTTTACCTTCGGCGGGACTCCCGGATGGGCGAGCCCGGCGGGTCCCGTGGGACCCTACCGGGAAAAGCCACGCACCACACCGCCGGACGACCTCGCCGACTGGGACGTGTTCGTGGCCGCTCTGGCCGGTCGTTACCAGGGCCGGATCGAAGCATACGAGCTGTGGGTGCTGGCCACGGACATCCGCTTCTACAACGGTAGTGTCGAAACCCTGGTCGAGATGACCCGGCGGGCGAGCGGGATCATTCGTGCGGCCGATCCGAAGGCGACGGTTGTCTGCCCGGGGATGGGAAACCTGTGGGTGCCCGACGGCCGGCGGATGTTACAGCGGTTTGCCGAGCTCGGCGGATACAACTACTGCGACGTCGCCAGCGTCAAGCTCTACCAGCGCATGACGTCCGACCCGCCGGAAACCATGGTGGAACTCGCCACCACGATCGACAGGGCGTTTCATGAAGCCGGGGTCCACCCACCGCTGTGGAGTACCGGCACCTTCTATCAGATCAGCAGCCAGGATCACCTGCCGGAGGAACAGGCCCGCAACTTCGCGGTGCGCTTCTACCTGGCCGGTATCTACGCACGCTCGGTCAACCTCGAACGGATGTACTTCTACAACTGGGGCGGCATCAAGATCCCGATTGTTCTCCAGGCCGTGGACGGTGCCCCCACCCAGGCCGCGCTCGCGGTCGAGCAGCTGCAACGCTGGCTCGTCCATGCACAGAGCCGGGCCTGCGGCCACGGCCTGGCGATCAGGCTGCCGGACAACGTCTGGCAGTGCCTGTTCACCATTGTCGAACCCGATCGGCGCTACGACGCGACGATCCGGTGGACCGACCACGGCACCGCGACCACCACCGCCGAACCCGGCGTCGCGGCGATCCACCGGCTGGACGGCAGTACAACCGCCGTCCAGCCGGGAGACACCATCACTGTCACCGAGGAACCGATCCTCATCGAGCATCGGCCATAGGGCGTTCCCCGGCAGCCAGCTGGCATGGCCGCAGGCCCCGCAGCGTATTCCGGCCGGGGGGATTCCGGTGTGATCCCCTGCCTGGCGCCTGGCGACCGGTTACTATAGCCGGACACAAGAAACTTCGGGAGGCGTCATGGTCACGCAGGAGCCCGGCACCCGCGCCCGTTGCCCCGGCCCGTCCGCTCAGGACTACCTCGCCGCGGACACCCGGCCCGTGCCCGACGTCCTGCGGCTCACCGTGAACGAGTACCTCGGCAACGACGACATCGATGCCGAGCGCTACATCTCCCCCGCATGGCATCGCCTGGAGGTCGAGAAGCTCTGGCGGCGGGTCTGGCAGTTCGCCTGCCGAGAGGAGGACATCCCCGAGGTCGGTGACCACGAGATCTACGAGATCGCCGACGACTCGCTGCTGATCGTGCGGACCGCGCCGACCGAGATCCGGGCCTTCGTCAACGCCTGCCTGCACCGCGGGCGCAAGCTGCGCACCACCAGCGGGCACGTCCCGGAGTTCCGCTGCCCGTTCCACGGGTTCACCTGGAACATCGACGGCACCCTCAAGAGCATCCCGTGCGCCTGGGACTTCCCCCACGTCGACCGGGAGAAATTCAGCCTGCCCGAGGCGAAGGTCGCCACCTGGGGCGGCTTTGTCTTCATCAACATGGATCCCCACAGCGAGTCGTTCGAGACCTTCGCCGGCGATCTGCCGGACCACTTCGCCCGGTGGCCACTGGAAGACCGTTATACCTCGTTACACATCGCGAAGATCCTGCCCTGCAACTGGAAGATCGGGCAGGAGGCCTTCCTGGAGGCCTTCCACGTGATCGGCACCCACCCGCAGCTACTGGCCTGGATGGGCGACGCCAACTCCCAGTACGACGTGGTGGCCAGCGCCAACTGGGACCGCACGATCACCGTGCAGGGCGTGCCGAGCCCGCATCTGGCGGGCGGCGTGACCGAAGAGGATGTCCTGGAGAGCTTCTACTTCTCGCGCGGCTTCTACGCCTCGGCCCAGGGCCGGGACCTCACCGCGGCTGGCGGCGACCTACCGGAGATCCCAGCCGGTGGCACGGCCCGCGCGGTGCTCGCCGACCAGATGCGCGCCCAGTTGAGCGCGCTCTCCGGCGAGAGCCACGCGGAGGTCACCGACAGCGAGCTGCTGGACGCGGTCAACTACATTCTCTTCCCGAACTTCCACCCCTGGGCGGGGAAAAAATCGAATATCATCTATCGGTTCCGGCCCTACGGTAACGACCCCGACCGCTGTGTTGCCGAAATCTTCTTCCTGTCGGGATGGCCCAAGGGCACCCCGCGCCCGGCCCCGGCGAAGATCCGATGGGTGCCCGCGGGCATGAACATGGCGGACGTTCCCGAACTCGGTCTGCTGGGCCCGGTCTTCGACCAGGACCTCGCCAACCTGCCGTTCGTCCAGCAGGGCCTGAAGGCGACCCGTAAACCAGGCATAACGCTCGCGGACTATCAGGAAAGCCGCATCCGGCACTTTCACCACCTGCTCGACACGTGGATGTCACGCTGACCGCTCAGGTGACGGTAACGCCGTCCGGCATCGTGCTGGCCGTGGCCGAGAGCGAGACCGTCTTCAGCGCCGCCCGGCGGCACGGCCTGTGGTGGCCGACCGTCTGTGGCGGGCTCGGTACCTGCCGTACCTGCGTGCTGCGGGTCAGCGTGGGGGTGGCCAACTGCGGCCCGGTTGACGATCTTGAGCAGGAGGGGCTGACCGCCCTCGGTCCGGAGGCGGACGGGCGCCTCCGGCTGGCCTGCCGACTGCGTGTGACCGGCGCGGTCGTGGTCGTCAAGCGCGGCGTACGCCGTGTGGAGGAACTGCGCGGCCTGGAGGAGCTGTGAACGTGCGGTGAACGCAAAACCCATGAGCCTGACTCACCCGATCACCAAACAGGTGTACACGCTGACCGACGCCGGGCTGGTCGAGGTCCACGACCCGACGACCGGCCAGCGCGGCCTGTTCGACTCCGAGGGCCGCTGGCAGTCGGGCGAGATCCGTCACGCGGACCTGCAGATCACCGGCTGGGTCGGCCGCCGCGCCCGGCCGCGGGACGGGAAAACCCCGCCATGAGCACCACCGGGCGCCACACCCGGGTGGTGACGCTGGCCCGCCGTCCCGGTCCGGGTGGACCAGCGCCCGAGGACTTCACACTCACCGAACGAGCAGTGCCCGAGCTGGGTGCGGGCCAGCTTCTCGTCCGCAACGCCTTCATGAGCGTTGACCCGTCGATGCGGGGTCGCCTCGAGGAGACCGAGAAGCACTACACGACCAACTTCGCCGTCGGCGAGCCGCTGGACGGCTCCGCCATCGGGCGGGTGCTCGCGAGCCGCGTTCCCGGCATCCACCCAGGCGCGTGGGTGCGCCACCGGCTCGGCTGGCGAGAGCTGGCGATCGTCGAGGCGACGCCGGGAAACCCCGCGGCGTTCAGCGCCGTCGACGCCACGCGCGCCGCGCCGTCGGCCTGGCTCGGCATCCTCGGCCAGACCGGTTTCACCGCCTATGCCGGGTTGCTGCGTGCAGGCGAGCTGGCCAGGGGGGACGCTGTCTTCGTCTCCGCGGCCGGCGGGGCGGTCGGCAGCGCGGTCGGCCAGCTCGCCCGGCTGCTGGGTGCCGCCAGCGTCATCGGCAGCGCGGGCAGCGTGGCCAAGTGCCACCTGCTTACCACGGAGCTCGGCTTCGACGCCGCGGTCGACTACCGCGCGGAACCGATCGCGGCCGGGCTCGGGCGGGCCGCGCCGGACGGCATCGACCTGTACTTCGACAACGTCGGCGGCGACCACCTGGTGGCCGCGCTGCATGCTCTCCGGGTCGGCGGCCGGGTCGTCCTCTGCGGCATGATCTCCCAGTTCACCTCGACGGCACCCCGGCCCGGTATCGACCACCTCATCCAGGCTGTGCTCAGACGGGTGACCCTACGCGGGTTCATCATCCGCGACCACGAGGACCTGCGGACGGAGTTCACCGACCGTGTCTCGGGCTGGCTGCGGACCGGCGAGCTCGTATCCAGACAGACGGTCGTGGACGGCCTGGAAAACGCGTCCGCAGCCTTCCTCGGGATGCTACGGGGTGACAACGTCGGCAAGATGCTCGTCCGTGTCGACCCCGACGTCGAAGCATGACCGAAAGCCGCACAATCCGCCGGCCGCGGGTCTGGGAACGTGTGGCCGACGCCGAGGTCCTGGACGCCGAATCGACCGCGGCAGCGCCCAAGCCAAGGGTGCGGTAACAGACCTCGCCAACGCGGCAGAGCCGTTCAGAGCCGCTGGGTGCGGAAGAACGCGCGGACGTCGTCGACGAGCAGCTCGGGCTCCTCCATCGCCGCGAAGTGGCCGCCCCGGGCCATATCCGTCCAGTGACACAGGGTGGGGAAGGCTGCCTCGCACCAGCTACGAGGAGCCCGGACCATTTCGGCCGGGAACGCGGCATGGCCGAGCGGGACCGTGATCGGCGGGGGCGTGTGGCGCCGGCCGGGACCGATCGACTCGTAGTAGAGGCGGGTCGACGAGTTGATCGTCCCGGTCAGCCAGTAGATCGAGATATTGTCAAGCAGCCGGTCGTGACTGAAGCGAGATTCGATCGTGCCGTTGCAGTCGCTCCACCCGTGGAACTTCTCCACGATCCAGCCGGCGAGCCCGGCCGGCGAGTCGACGAGGCCGTAAGCCAGCGTCTGCGGCTTCGTACTCTGGATCCTCTGATAGCCGGTCTCGTAGTCGGCGAAATGCTTCACTTGGGCCAGGATGGCCAGGTCCGCTTCGTCCAGGCCGGCGGTCGGGTCGTTGCGGTCCGGTGGCGGCGCCGGCAGCAGATTGAGGTGGATGGCCCGTACTCGCTCGGGGGCCAGGCCGGCAGCCGTGGTGGTGACCGCGCTGCCCCAGTCGCCTCCCTGCGCGAAGAACCGCTCATAGCCCAGGCGGGTCATGAGCTCCAGAAAAGCGTCCGCGGCCCGGGTGATGTTCCATCCCCGCTCGGTCGTCGGACCTGAGAAGCCGTAGCCGGGCAGGGACGGGACGACGACATGGAAGGCGTCGGCCGGGTCACCGCCGTGGTTTGCCGGGTCGGACAGGGGGCCGAGCACCTGCCAGAACTCCGCCACCGAGCCCGGCCAGCCGTGGGTCAGCAGCAGGGGCCGGGCCGTCGGTTCGGGAGAGCGTGCATGGATGAAATGGATGCGCTGCCCGTCGATCCCGGTAGTGAACTGAGGAAAGGCGTTGGCCCGGGTCTGGAAGCCCGACCAGTCGTAGTCGTCCTTCCAGTACCGACACAGCTCGACCAGGAAATCGCGTTCGGTGCCGTACTCCCACCTGGTGCCGGGTATCTGGTCGGGCCACCTGGTCCGGGCCAGCCGGCCACGGAGATCGTCGATCTCGGCGGTGGTGACGCGCACATCAAAGGGCTCGATGGTCGGTGGGGTCATGGCCTGGTCCATTCGCGGGTCACGTCGGTGGGGGGTCGATGGGCACACTGTGGGTCTTTTAGCTGTGGGTCTTTTACAGGTCCGGCTGACGGGTCATCGACAACCATCTCTCAGAATGAGAGAAATTATATGACTAATTTGGGAACGTCAAGACGAGCTGTCCCCATCGTGATGGTCTGATACCGACGATGCGGCACGCGAGTAGCCCCTTCACCGACGTCGATCCGGTCAGCGGCCCGCTGTAGGCGTCCGCTGAGCGGATCAAAGGACCAGGGTGGCTCCCTGCGCCGCCGTGCGACGCACGCGCCCCAGCCCCGCCCTTTGATCTACACTCCTGTTACCGGGGCCTCCTACCCGGCGCCGTGCTCCGGGCCGTAGACCGCTCTGGACAAGCAACGGTCGAGCACCGTGATGAACTCCGGGACGGTCCAGCTCCCCCGGTCGCTGTGGCCGAGGTCGTCGACGCCGAGGTCCTGGACGTCGAATCGGCCGCGGCAGTGTCCAAGGGTGAGGTAGCAGACCTCGCCGGCAGCATGGCGACGCAGGTAGAGCACGGGCTGGAGAGCGTCCGCGGAAGCGGGCACCTGCCCTTCGGCGAAGCCCCGGGACGGCCCGCGGTAGCGGGTGTGCAGCAGCACGTCGATCGGCGGGTGGAGCTCACTGACGTACAGCTCGTCGCTGACCTGGAAGGGGCTGATCCCCGCGACCAGCGGATGATCCGGCTGGGTGATCTCGACCTGATAGGGCGCGATCGGGGGGTGGCCGAGGAACTGGCTGCCCAGCACCGCGGCCACCGCTCCGAACACCCGCGGCGTCGTGAACAGACGCGCCCCGCCCGGCGTGGGCGCCTCGATCGCCGCGTTGGTGGCGTGCAGTGCCAGCCACCGCCCGCCGCGCGCCACGAAGTCCACCAGGACCCGCTGCTGCTCACGGCTGGGCCGCACGTCACAGGTGTAGGTGACGAGCAGGTCGGCGGACTCGATCGCATCGATGCGGGCGTAGTCCTCGAAGACCCGGGTGCGCACCCGCTCGTGTCTTCCCAAGCGCTCAAGAAGGTGTAACCGCGCGAAGTCGAAGTCGTGCCAGCGCCCGCCGCACACGAGTACGGCGTCCACCCGGCCGGCCGGTCCCGCCATGGCTTGCAACCGCCGGTTCTAGAACTGCACGCGGGTGACGAGCCCGCCGTCGACCACGAGGTTGACCCCGTTACAGAATGCGGCCCGGGGGCTCGCCAGGAAGGCGACGGCTGCCGCGACGTCCTCAGGGCGGCCGTACCTGCCAACCGCAATCTTGGCCAGGACCTCCGCGTAGACCTCCGGCCGCTGCTCCCGGATCTTCTCCCAGTCGCCGCCGGGGAATTCGATCGGCCCGGGGGAGACCGTGTTGACCCGGATCCCCCGCGGCGCGAGGGTCCGCGCGAGCGCCGCGGAGTGGTGCAGCACGGCCGCTTTGATAGCCGAGTAGGCGTTGGCGGATGCCGGCCGCACCGTGTCGAAGGCGTTCGTCGTGCCGATCGCGATGATCGAGCCACCGCCGTCGGCGAGGTGCGGCACCGCGGCCTCGGCGAGCCGGACGAACGGCAGCAGGTCACCGTCCAGGCTGCGCTGCCACTGGCCAGGGTCCTTGGCCGCGCCGGCGGATACGTTGGACACGACGATGTCCAGCCCGCCCAGTTCCGCCGCGGCGCCGTTGACGAAAGCGGTGAGCGCGTCGGTGTCGCTGACGTCGAAGGGCTCGGCACACACCTGGGCACCGTCGGCACGCAGCTCGGCCGCGGCCTTCTCCAGACCTTCGGCGCCGCGGGCGCACAGGGCAAGCGAGCAGCCCTCCTGGGCCAGCGTCGCCGCGATCGCCCGGCCGAGTCCTCGGCTGGCGCCCGTCACCAGCGCCCGCCGTCCCGCCAATTCAAGATCCACTATCTGTCACCTTTCGTCGGCCATCGATGAGTTGCCCACACATCCCACGTGTTCGGTGGGGCAATCATCAGCGCGGTGGGTACCGGCACAGCGGGCATCAGTACGGCGGGCATTCAGTACGGCGCTATTCCGCCGCTCACGGTGATGCACTCGTTGTGCAGATAGGGCACCTCGTCGCTGAGGATCCACGCCGCGGCCGCCGCGATCTCCGCGGGAGTGGCGTACCGGCCGAGCGGCACCGCGCGCTCCATGCCGCCCTTGAAGGCCGTCTCGTCCACCCCGGTCAGCGTCCCGAGCCCGGCGCCCAGCGAATCCATCATGCGGGATTCGACGACGCCCGGCGCCAGGGTGTTGACCCGGATCCCAGCATTCGCGACCTCCAGGGACAGGCAGCGGGCCATGCCGTGCACGGCATGCTTGGAAGCGTTGTAGATCGATGTTCCACCGCTCCCCATCAGCGCCGCGATGGACGCGGTGAAAAGTATCGAGCCGCCGTTGCCCTGGGCCACCAGCTGCCGTACCGCAGCCTGCGCTGACAGAAAGGCCCCGAGCACGTTGACGGCGAAAACCCGGTGGTAGTCAGCGGGATCGAAGTCCGCCACCGGCCGCACCATGCACTCCACGCCGGCATTGGCATGGTAATGGTCCAGTTTTCCGAAGGCCTGGACAGCCGCGTCGACGCTGGCCTGCGCGCCGGCCGGCGTGGTTATGTCGACGCCGACGCCCACGGCGTCACCACCGATGGCCCGCGCAACCGTCCCGGCGGCGGCGCCGTCGAGGTCGGCGACCACGACCAGCGCCCCTTCCGCCGCGAGCCGCCGGCTGACCGCCGACCCGATCACACCCGCACCGCCGGTGACGACCACCGACCGGCCGCTGAGTCCCGCGAGCATCCCGATCCCTTCTTGGAGCCTGTCTCACGTCGTGGGTCCGGCCCACCGCGCCCAGACGGCCCCTGGCCGTGTTCTCGGACGAACCGATAACCCGTATCGAGGTCGGCCTCGACCTCAGCAGACTCCGGACCCGGAGCACGGGAGCTGCAGGCTCCGGACCCGGGGCACGGGAGCTGCAGGCTCCGGACCCGGGGCACGGGAGCTGCCGCTATCGGGCTCCTCGCCTGGGAGCAGCCGAGGAGCGGCCGGGGCACGGCGCTTCCCCCCGAGGTTACTTTTGTGATGGCGACAACAGTAACTGGCCTTGGCCGTCCCGCCAATATCTGTCCACGGGTTCCGCGCGGGCGGCACCGTCCGGTGGCAGGAAAATCAATGACAAAGCGTCGACCATTAATCGACAGTGAGTATCCGTTCGGACACGGCATCCAGCGCGCGGCGCAGCGCCTTCGGCGGCTGCTGGCTCAACGGGCCGTCGTCCATGCGCATCGGATGGATGGCGAGCAGCAGGTGGTTGAGGGTACGCGCGGCCAGTGACTGGGTGGCGTGCTTGGCCACGGCGGAACGCCGCGTGGCCGGTACCCGCGCGGAGACGATGTAGTCGAACGACCGCTCGATGTGCAGTTCCTCGAAGTCCCGCCGCAGCGTGCGCGCCTGCTGGGTCGCGCCGGGCATGTGCAGGTAGAGCAGCCGCGCCTCGTCGGGGTGGGCCTCGATCCAGTCCCAGACCGCGGCGGTGACCCGCCTGAGCGCGGTGAAGTCACCGGGCTCGTCATCGGAGCGAGCCGCGGCGACGACGGCGTTGGTCGCGCCGACCACCCGCCGCAGCGCCACGTCGAACAACTCCTCCTTGCCGGAGAAGTGGTAATAGACGGCGGTGGGGACGACCTGGGCTTCTGCCGCGATGTCCTGGACACTCGCCTCGTCGAACCCCTTGCGCGCGAACACCCGGATGGCGGCGCTGATAATAGTCAGGCGTCTGGATGGCCGATGGGCCGGCGGCCTGCCCCGCTCGGGCAGGTTTGCGGGCTCCGCCACGGTGAACGCCTCCCGACCGTCTGTTCCTGTTCGCAGAGCCATGCCGGCCCAGGTGTCCCGCAGCTTTCAGGAGTAATCTGCCACATGACCGCGAGTACCGACCGGAGCGGTGAACCACGACGACCGGCACACCGGCCATCCCGCCGCCCTGACGTCATCGAGGCTGCCACCCGGCTGTTCGCCATGCGTGGCCTGGAAACGGTCACCGTTGCCGACATCGCCGACGAAGCCGGGATGACGCCGGCCGCCGTCTACTACCACTTCCCGTCCAAGGTTGACATCCTACTGGAGGCCATGCGGAGCTTCAGCGACGCCTTTGTCATGGAACTGGATGCCCGGATCACCGGGCCGGCCGCCGGCAACGGCCCCATCGGCGATCTGCTGACCAGCATGCTGGGGTGGCTCGACGGCCAGCGCCTCGCCGGAACGGTCTACTTCGTGACATCGTCCGGGGCGAATCTCGCGGCGGAGGCGTTGCGCCGGGAAACCCGGGTCCGCCTGATGGAACTGCTTACCCGTGCGGTGCGCGCGGCCCGGCTTCCCGCCCAGCGCATGCAGGCGGCGGAGGCCGGTGTGATGGCGACGGGCCTGCTGTCCCTGATCGAAACGGCGGCGGCATCCTGGCTGGCCGAGGACGCCATCCTCGAAGGGCTCGGTCGACGCCGTTTCCTGCGGGAGACCGCCGCGCTGGCCGAGCGCATCGTCGGCGCCTGACGCCGGCTGGGCTGACTTCGCCCATGCTGGCCCGGCGCACCGCGCCAGCACGCCGGGCCAGCACCCGTTGCGGCGGGCGCTCCACATCCTGTGCGACCATCCCGTGCGACCGGCGATAACAGGCACCTGGGATGACTGTTGAGTCAGCTATGCCTCGTCAGCATCAGCCGCCGGTAGGGCTGGCTCCACGGGGGCGGATGCCGGTGCCGGGATGTCGACATGCGGCGCCGGAACATCAACAGAAACGGTACCGGAAGCTGGCGGGCCGGGCCGCGCCTGGCCCGCCAGCAGGGACCGCGCGAGCTGGAGACCGGCGCTGCCCTGGGAAAGCGCCTGGGTCAGCAGCTCGCCGATACCGGTCGCGCCATTGAGGAGGATCATCTGGTCGACGTCGCCGAACGGCTTCGCCGCCGCCTCGACAATGGCCGGCCACTGCTCGGCGAGCTGCTGGCCGATCACGGCCTCCTGGTTCACCGACAGGGCGTCCGCCCGCGCCCTGATCCCCGCGGCCTCCGCCAGCCCCTTGGCCTGCAGGGCGTCCGCCTCGGCATCACCGACAGCGCGCCGGGCATGCGCCTGGGCATCACCGAGGGTACGGGTCGACTCGGCCTGCGCCGCCGCCAGCAACGTCGCCTCCCGGGCGCTCGCCTCAGCCGCGCTGATCTGCGCGTCGCGGCTGGCACGGGCCAGGGTGATCTGCTCATAGGCGCGGGCGTCCGCCGGCTTGCGGATCGTCGTCTGCAGCCGCTGCTCCTCCAGGTCCGCCTCAAGCTGGGCAACCTTGGTCTGCTCGACCACGACCTGCTGGTGAGCGGCTGCTTCCGCCAGCGGGCCGGCCTGCTGCCCTCGCGCGGCGGCCTCGTCGACCTCGGCTTGGAAACCCGACTGCTTGATGGAGCTGTCCCGGGCCGCCTCCGCTTTGAGCGCCGCGGCGACCTGCTCCTGCTCGGTCGCCTCACGGTCGGCCTGCGCCTCGGCGATGCGCGCCTGGGCGGCCACGGCGGCGACGTGCGGGCGACCGAGATTCTTGATGTAGCCGGTGGGATCGTCGATCTCCTGGATCTGCAGGGAGTCAACAATCAGCCCGAGCTTCTGCATCTCCATACCGGAACTCGCCCGGGTCAGCGCCGTCAGTTTCTCCCGGTCCCTGATCATATCCTCAATGGTGAGCTGGCCGACTATCGCCCGGAGATGGCCGGTGAAAACATTGTGCACCCGGTCGTCCATCTTGTCCTGCTGGTCAAGGAATCTCCGGGCGGCGTTGGCGATCGAGGCGTAGTCATCCCCCACCTTGAAAATCACCACACCGCGCACGCCGACCGGGATGCCCTGCTGGCTGACACAGTCGGTACTCAACTGAGCGGCTCGAAGATCCAATGACAGGCGCCGCACATTCTGCCCGCCCGGGAACACCAGCACCCCTTTCCCAGTGATAATCTTGAAACCCAGGCTTTCCGCCACGGAATTGTCCGGATTTTTGTATGCGCGTAAGCCGGAGATAATCAGCGCTTCGTTGGGTTCCGCCACCCGCCACATCAACCTGATAACGCCGATGATGCCGATGGCACTCGCACCCACCGCGATGAGGATCGAGACCACGCGATCTCCTCTGTTGAGACCAGGATTTGCTGAAACTTACGAGAATGCGCTGGCCAGAACGGCGTACCCAGCGTCCGTGGTCCTCACAACCTGGTGACGATCACAGTACGGGGCGGGTGATACTCCACGATAAGCACGCGGGAGCCGATCGCGATGGTCACACCGTCCTCAGCGGCATAAGCATGGAACGCCTCCGCGCCACCACGCACGGAAACCATCACCTCGCCCACCATATCCGGCCTGATTGTCCCGGTCACCCGAGCCGTCTTGCCCAGCATGATCTGATCGGCCATGCACTCTCCCACTCGGCATCGGGATAGAGCATAGGCACGCAGAGCGTGTTTGAGATCGTCATTCCGGCTCGCCGCGCCCAGGCGCCCCCTGGCTGCATTGTCGGCCAAACCGATACAACTCATCCGGTATCGCTTCGGCCTTCCGCCTTGCCAGGGAGCACCTGGACACAGCTCACTGATCGAAAGCCCGATCTCAAACACGCTCTCATGGTCCCCGACCGTAGGTCCGTGGCGAACAGCCCATACACCATTGTCGGGAGCATGACGATCCAATGTGATCGGATCAGGCGCCGCGGCGGGCACGGCCGCCGGCAGCGGTCAGGACGGAGGCTCGCCCGGGGCTCCGCTCCGCCAAGCGTCGGCACCGGCTGACGTGGCCGCGGCTGTGGCAGCCCGGGCCTGCTGCAGTTTCACCTTCGCGACCTCACCGGGTGGCACCTCCAGCTGCCGCGCCCACTGCCGGGTCGCCGACACCACGGCGACGCTGACCAGAACCATGCCCGTGGCTCCCAGCAGGCCGCCGATACCGACGAGCAGCCCCCCGCCCACCAGCAGCCGCCGGCTGGGCTGAATGCCATGGCCGTATGTCTGCGCACCCATATATCCGCCGCCTTGTCGTCCGGTGCCTTTCCGGCACCTCGCCGCCGGTCAGCCGATGGTTTGACGGTGCCACCACCACGAGACCCGCGACATCAGCCCGGAGCTTTCCCGTCACCGATTCTGGCCACTCGGGGCCGCGGCGCATCACCCGTTGCGAGTGATTCAGGACCGGTGGTCCAGGGCCGGTGATGCGGAATCGCGGGCGCGCCATACGGATTGGGTGGGATGACGGACGGACGGGTGGGCCCCCCGCATCCCACCCGCTGTCAGCCGTGCCGGGTGTCTTCAGCCGTCGGCGGGGACGGCCGAGACCACCGTGACCGTGCCGGCCCCGCCGTCCACCGTCACCTCGGCACCGTCGCGCAGCCGCGCGGTGCCGTCGCCCACCGAGATGACACACGGGATGCCGAGCTCACGGCAGACCACGACCGCGTGGCTGTTGAGGCCGCCCACGTCCACCACGGCCGCGCCAGCCACCAGGAACAGCGGCGTCCACGCCGCGTCCGTGATGGGGGAGACCAGGACCTCGCCGGGCTCGAGGGCGTCGCAGCCGGCCAGATCGGTGATGACGCGGACCCGGCCGGTGTAGACACCGTGGCTGCCCCCGACGCCGCTGAACACCTCCCCCGCCACCGCCGCGGCCGGGCTCTCGCGGTCCCGCCGCGGCCAGGTGGCGATGTCGGGGTCCTCGGCGACGAAGAACGGCGGCTCCAGCTGGGCCAGTCCGGCGTACTCGACCAGCCGCCGCGCGATCACCGGCGTGAAACGGCCGGGGTCGGTGAGGTAGCCGTCGAGCTCGTCCGCGAGCAGCATCATGACGTCCTCGGGACGGGCGAAACGACCGGCCTCGACACCGCGGCGGCCCAGCTCGCGGATTGCCATACGGATCTCGTGCAGCGCCGCGACGCAGTTGGACTTGGTGCGTTCCCGCGCGGGCATCCAGACATCGACCGCCCGCATACCGATGTCGAAGGTGGCAAGAGCCTCGGCGTTGCCAGCGAGCGCCTCGCGGATCTCCGCCGCGATCCGCGCGCGGCGGGCTGCGAGCATATCGTGACGCAGGGCCGGCGACTCCGAGTCCGGGCTGTTGCGGAGCCGGTCGACCAGGGCAAGCGCCGCGGCGGGATCCACCTCCCACGCCAGCGAGTGGATGTCCCACTCGTTGGGGCCACGGTCACCGTAGTTGGCGAGGAAAGCGGCAAAGGCGTTCCGGAAGAGGGCAATGTCACTCTGAGTAACATCGCCCGTGGCGTCCTCGCCCAGGGCGATGGCCACCGTGGCTGGGCCCTTGTCGAACAGCGTGGTCAGCTCGGTGGACCCGGTCACGGCACGGGACAGGTCCCACAGGCCCACCGCGGGCGAGGCGGAGTCGATGCCGCCGATACCGCTGATCACATCGAGCAGGTCGCTGCCGCGTCCCACGCTTTCACAGATCGGCCCGAGGATACCGGGGCCGAAACTCGCCGGGAGGCTGGAGATCACGTGCCGGTAGAAGATGCTCTTCTCGCTCTCGTCGAGCAGCGCGCGGACCCGGGCGACCAGTTCTCTCTCGGAGAGCGTCGTGAGATCGGGCCGGTCGCGACGCCACGCCCGCACGCGATCACGATCGGTCATGGCATCGGTGAACTCCGTGGTCGCGAGGAGCCGCTGCACCGAAGCGCCGGCCGCCGCCGCGCGCTCGGCGTCGACGTCGTCGGGATGCGCGACGTAGGGCGGGATGTCGGGCCGCTCCCCGACGAAGGCCCGGTCGGTCTGCTCGACCGGCATCCCCAGCCGCAGCGAGAACAGCCGCATGTGCGACAGGTTGAGGTAGAAGTAGCCTCCGAACAGCCCCGCGATCTCGGGCCGGTCCGCCGACATCTCGTCGGGGCGGTAGACCCCGATGTCGATGAACCCCTGCCGCCACGCCCGCAGGACGCTGACATAGGCGAGCGTCCAGCCCAGGGGGCTCGCGGGCGCGGGAAACGTCTCGCCCGCGTTGGCCCTGGTGTAGTGGGGCAGCCGCGGGCTGCGCTCCCAGTCTGCGACCCAGCTCTGCACGGCGCGTCCCCTCTCCGCTGATGCCAGGCGCCAGTACGGACACACATGTAATGGCCGGCACGAATGTGACGGCCATTACATGGCACTAACTATGTGATGTCAACAGAAAGTCTGCGATGCGCGCGTCTCCACAGCCGGGCTCACCCAGCCCGGCCAAGATCCTCGACCAGCTCGATGACGTTGCCCTCGGGATCAGCCCAGAAGGCGATCAGCCGCCCGCTCGCCTCGACCAGCTCCGGCTCTGACAGCGGGCTCGCTCCCCCACGGCGCATCCGCTCGGCGGCCCCCACGGCGTCGGCGGCGTACAGGGTGAGGTAGGACAGGCCGCGGCGGGCGGTCGGCGGCACAGCCGGCGCGAGCGGGCCCGCGCCGGTGGCGGGCCGCAACAGCTTGATCCGCTCC
Organism: Protofrankia sp. CiP3; assembly: GCF_917627345.1. Lineage (NCBI taxonomy): Bacteria > Bacillati > Actinomycetota > Actinomycetes > Frankiales > Frankiaceae > Protofrankia > Protofrankia sp. CiP3. The sequence continues at coordinate 26,103 of NZ_CAKJTM010000018.1, forward strand.
CCCCACGGGGTGCGCAGCCAGACCACGGTGGCCGCCGCCCCCAGGCCCAGTTTGGCGTTGAGCTCGGCAGGCACGTCCGAACGGTGCGCCTCGGTACAGCCGAGCGCCTCACGGTAGAAGCGGACCATGCCCACCAGGTCGTCGACGACGATCCCGACCTCCAGCGGCCGGGTCATCACCAGTGCCGAGGTGGCCGGGGCCGGGGTGGACGAGGGCGGGGTGGCCATCGCCCCTCCTCCCCCGTGCCTTCTCGACCGCACGTCACCGTGACACCCATCACAGTCGAGAAACTAAATACTGTCAATAGTAAGAGTGTCTGATGCCGGGGAGAACCGACCATGCCCCCGCAGGAGCGCGCGCAGCCCTGCGACGAGCCGGGGCGCGATCCGCTCGGGCGGCTCGGCACGCAGCCGCTCGGAGATGACCTCGATCGACATGCCCACCTCGGGACGGCGGCGGGCCGCGGCCGCCAGCAGACCGGTCAGGTCGAACTCGCCGTCACCGAGCGGCCGCCGGTTGGCCAGACAGTCAGCCAGCAGGTCGTCGTCCTCGGCCACCAGCGGCCCGTCGGACAGCTGTAGCCGCACGACATACGGCCAGACACCGTCGCCGAGGTCGTCCGGGGTCTGGCCGCCGCGGTAGACGTGCCAGACGTCCAGGCAGACCCCGCCGTTGGCCCGGCCGGCGGCACGCACCAGCGACGCTGCCGCGGCCCCGTCGGGGATATTGGTGAACGGCAGGAACTCGACGCCGAGCACGACGCCCGTCCCGACGGTTGCCGCCCGGTCACAGGCCCCGGCGAAGCGGGCCACCGCGTCATCCCAGCTCCCCGCGTAGGGACCGATGACCCCCACGTAGGGCACCCGCAGCCGCTCCGCGACCGCCCAGCAGACCTCTTCGGCCTCGTCGGGCTGGCCGCCCAGCGGGCGCAGCACGTCGAGCTCGCCCACGGTGACACCACCCTCGGCGAGCGCGTCCTCCAGCTCGGCCAAGCCGTGGCCGGCCGCCAACCAACGGCGCAGCCAGCTCAGGCTGAGACCGATGGAGGTGAAACCGGCGGCACGCGCCACCTGTGCCCGCCGCAGCGGCTCCAGCGGGGGCAGCGAATGGAACGACAGCACCACCCTGGCGAGGTCCTCCGGCCCGCCCCGGTCGGGCCCGGGGACACGCCGGGGCAGCCCGCCATCAGCACCTGCGATCACAGCCATCGGGCTCCTTCACGGACACGTGCGCCGTCTATCGACGTCGGACGCGCATACGGGCACAGCGCCTGGATGCGCTGTGCCGGCCGGGAGCGGCTCACTGGACGGCCGCTCCCGCGGTACCGCTGGAACCCGTGGGCAGCTGCAGCGACATCAGCTCGACATACTCGGCCAGCCCATGTTCACCCAGTTCGCGGCCGATACCGGACCGCCGGAAGCCTCCGAACGGGGCAAGCACGCTGAACCGCCCGCCGTTGATCGCCACCTGGCCGGTGCGCAACCGGCGCGCCACCGCGATCGCGGCCGCGTCGTCCGCGGCGAACACCGCGCCGGACAGGCCGTAGTCGGAGTCGTTGGCTGCGGCGACGGCCTCGTCGGCGTCCGCTACCGGGATGACCGCGAGCACTGGCCCGAAGATCTCCTCGCGGGCGAGCACGGCGTCGTTACGCAGGCGGCTCACCACGGTAGGACGCACGAAGTAACCGCGGTCGAGCCCGGGCACGGGCCCTGGACCGCCGACGAGCACAGTGCCCTCGTGCCCGGCCTTGTCCAGGTAGGACGCGATCGAACGCGCCTGCGCGGCCGAGGCGACCGGCCCGATCGTGGTCGCCGGGTCCAGCGGATCGCCGACCACCTGCGCCTCGACCAGGGCGACCAGGCGCTCCTCCACCTCCTCGAGCAGCTCGTGGGGGACGAGCAGCCGGGTGGTCGCCGAACAGGTCTGGCCGTTGTTGACAAAGCAGCCCCGCACGGCACTGGTGACCGCACGGTCGAGGTCCGCGCCCGGGCAGAGGATGAAGGCGGACTTGCCGCCGAGCTCCAGGGTCAGCCGCTTGATACCGGGCCCGGCGAGCTGGGCGACCCGTGCACCCGCGGCCGTCGACCCGGTCAGGCTGACAAGGTCGACCTCGGGATGGCCAGCGAGGGCCTCCCCGGCCACGGGCCCGCGGCCCGTCACGATGTTCAGGACGCCGGCGGGCAGGCCAGCCCCATGGGCGACGTCGGCGAGGGTGAAGGCCGCGGAGGGCGCCACGCTGCTCGGCTTGGCCACCACCGTGCATCCGGCGGCGAGCGCCGGGGCAACCTTGGCGGCCAGCTGGTAGAGCGGATAGTTCCACGGTGTGATCGCGCCGACGACCCCGGCTGCGACCCGCAGCACCAGCGACGATCCGATCCGCTCCTCCAGCGGGAGACGCTCGGCGACATCGGCGGTCGAGCGGATGACGGACACGGCCAGACCCACCTGGATGCGCTCGGACGTGACCAGCGGCGTGCCGACCTCACGGCTCATCAGCGTCGCGAGTACGGCGCCGCGGGCCTCGAGGCCATCGGCAATCATCCGCAGCAACGCGATCCGGTCGCTTCTGGGAGTGGCCGACCATCGCCCGAAGGCGCCCCGTGCGGCCATGACGGCAGCGGTGATGTCGGCGGCCTCGCCCGCCGGCACCACGCCGATGGTCTCCTCGGTCGCCGCCTCGACGACCTCGATCGTCCCGCTGCCGCTCGGCGTCCGCCACGCACCGCCGAGGTAGAGCCCGGTCCTTCGGTCCATGCGCTCCTCCGAGACAAGCCCAGGCTTTGCCGGGCGCTCTTAATAAAGCATGATGTGCGGTTCACCCGGAGAGCCGCTGGCAACAGGGACGCGGCGTCGCGGGGCTAGGGGTGCGCACTTCGCGTCATCGCTTCCCAGCCATCGCCGCGCGATGCATAGGTACCTGGCTCACCGGTTAAGAGCACCCGAGGATAGGGCGTTCGATCAGCGAGCGGCTCATCCGCGCCCGATCCGGCAAGGCGGCGGAGGAAGGCGCCCTGGTGCTGGGCGCCGACGGACGACAACGCGGCCGGGCGGGACGCGGGGAGCCGCGAGCCGGACAGTCCTATCCTCGGGCGCTCTAACCCACCACCTCCGGCGCATCCCTCCGCAGCCTCGCGATCCATCCACCCGCATGCCGCCGCCTGAGCGACGATGTCCCCCGGAGAATGCAGTAAAACCACACCCTTCGCAACCGCCTTGTACCGTTCGTCCATGGATCGCCGGATGTTGCTCTCCTTGCTGGCTATCGGCGCGGCGCAGGCTCTGGTCAGTTGCTCGGCCAAGCCCGCGGCTCCGGCGGCACCGCGTCCCGCCGGAGCGCCCGTGCCCGTTTCCGCCCGTTCCCCCGGGAACCAGCTCGCCGCGCCGCGCCCCGCGCCAGCGGCACAGCAGACGCTTCCGCCCATCCCGGCTGCCCACCCGGAAAACCCGGCGGTGGTGTTCGGCGCGCCCGCGCCGACCCGGCGGATCGCGATCACGATTGACGACGGCTACTCGCCCGAGACCGTGGCCGGTTATGTGGAGTTCGCGCGACGGTCGGGAATCCCCATCACCTTCGCGCCCAACGGCGCCTACCGGGCGATCTGGGACCGGCACGCCGACGTCCTGCGTCCCCTGATCGAAACCGGCCAGGTCCAGATCGCGAACCACACCTGGACACACCTCCAGCTGCCTGGCCGCCCGGACGACGCGATCCGCGCGGACATCGAGAGAAACGAGGACTGGATCGAGCGGACCTTCGGCATCACCTCGCGCCCCTGGTTCCGGCCGCCGTACGGCTCCCACAACGCACACGTCGACGCGCTCGTGGGCGAACTCGGCTTTACCAGAATCCTGCTGTGGAACGGGAGCTTCGGCGACTCGACACCGATCAGCCCCGAGCAGCTCATGGGCCTGGCCAGCCGCTACCTGCAACCAGGAACAATCATGCTCGGCCACGCCAACCACCCGACGGTCCTCGGGCTGTTCGATCAGATCCAGCAGCTCATCGCCGAACGCAGGCTGGAGCCGGTCACGCTGGACACGATGTTCCAGACCTCCCGGGCCGTCGGCTGAATCCGCCCGCTCTCCAGCCTGCCTATGCGACCTGCTGTGCGGCGGTTTCGGCTTGAGAACCATGTCGGCCGCCAGCCCGGTGCAGACAACAGGCGCCGAGCCGTCGACGATGAGGCTGCCAACGGACGAGGAGAGTGGGAGGGCGATGGCGACGCCGATGATCGAAGTGAAGGCGGTAACCAAACGGTTCGGATCAGTCAACGCGCTGGCCGGCGTCGGCCTGACGGCCGGGGCGGGTACGGTTCTCGGGCTGCTCGGCCCCAACGGCGCCGGCAAGACCACCCTGGTGCGGATCCTGAGCACACTGCTCACACCGGATAGCGGCCAGGCCACGATCGCCGGATACGACGTCGTCCGGGACGCGCAGCGGCTCCGTTCCATGATCGGGCTTGCCGGCCAGTACGCCGCCGTGGACGAGCTGCTCACCGGCCGGGAGAACCTCGAGCTGGTCGGGCGGCTTTACCATGTCGGAAGAGCCGAACGGCGGCGGCGGGCGCAGGAGGTGCTGGAGCGCTTCTCGCTCACCGAGGCGGGCGACCGGCAGGTGAAGACCTACTCGGGTGGGATGCGACGGCGCCTCGACCTCGGCGCGAGCCTTGTCGGGCATCCGTCCGTACTGATCCTGGACGAGCCCACCACCGGGCTCGACCCGCGGACCCGCAGCGAACTGTGGGCGCTCATCGAACAGCTGGTCACCGACGGTACGACCGTCGTGCTGACGACCCAGTACCTCGAAGAGGCCGAACGCCTCGCACACCAGATCGTCGTCATCGACCGGGGCCGGGTGGTTGCCGCCGGCACCGCTGACGAGCTCAAGACCCGCGCCGGTGGTGCCGTGCTCGAAGCCCGGGTCGTCGATCCCGGCGACCTTCACCGGGTCGCCGCCCTCCTGACCGACCTGGGCGACGGGCCGCCGCAGCTGGACACCGAGCGGCGCCGGGTCGCGGTCCCGACCGGTGGAGGGGCCAAGGTCCTGCTGGCCGCGGGGCGCCGCCTCGACGACGACGGGGTCACCCTGGACGATCTCGGGATCAGGCGTCCCTCCCTTGACGATGTCTTCCTCTCCCTGACCGGCCATGTAGCCACCGAGCCGGCCGATGACGAGGCGAGCGGCCAGCCCGCCGTCATGGCCGGCCCGCCCCCGCCGGCCCCGGCACCCGTGGTCTCCGCGACACCGGGAAGGAACTCATGAACGCCGTCGTCCTTGGTCAGCCAGCGGCGCGCACAGCGTCGCTCACCCCGGTCGTCGCGCTGGGCGACATCGCCGGGATCGCCCGGCGCAACCTCGTCCGGCTCATACGCACACCCCAGCTGCTGCTCATCTCCAGTGCCCAGCCGGTGCTGATCCTGCTGCTGTTCCGTTACGTCCTCGGCGGCGCCATCACCATCCCCGGCAGCAGCTACGTCAACTACATCGTCCCGGCGGTGTTCGTGGAGGCGTCGCTCATCGGTGGCGCGGCGACCTCGGTCGGGCTGGCCGAGGACCTCAAGAGCGGGATCATCGATCGGTTCCGCGCGCTGCCCATGGCCCGCTCGGCCGTGCTCGCGGGACGTACCGTCGCCGACCTGTGCCGCGCTGTCGTGGTGCTGGCGATGATGATCGCGGTCGGGGTCCTGGTCGGGTTCCGTTTCCACAACTCCGCTGCCGCGATCATCGCCGGGCTCGGGCTCGTGCTGCTGTTCGGGTACGCCATGTCGTGGGTGTTCGCATCCATCGGCCTCGCCGTGAAGGATCCCGAAACAGCCCAGGTCGCCTCGATTCTGCCCTTCTTCCTGCTGGTGTTCCCGAGCTCGGCGTTCGTGCCCGTGAGCACCATGCCGGGCTGGCTGCAGGGTTACGCGAAGGCCCAGCCAGCCAACATCACAATCAACGCGGTGCGGACGCTCATGGAGGGCGGGCCCGCCTCGCACTGGGTGTGGCAGTCGGTGGTCTGGTCGGTGGGCATCAGCGCGGCGTTCGCCCCGCTGGCCGTGCGCCAGTACCGCAACCTCACATCATGACCATATTTCATGATCATATCGATGGGCGCGGATCGCCGGCCCTCGGGGAGCCGGGGCTTGGCTTGCGGCCGTGCGGGGATCTACCGTGAGGTAACAATCGGGGCGGGGATGCCGAGGGCGGGTACACGGAAGGGCACAGACAGGTGGAAGCGGGCGATGGGCACGTAACCGACCTGCTCGGAGCATGGGCGCTCGACGCCTGCGACACCGAGGAGGCCGACGCGGTGGCGGCGCATGTCCGCGGCTGCCCATCCTGCGCGCGGGAGGCCGCGACGCTGCGGCAGGCAGCGGCGGCACTCACCATGCTCACCGTGCGGGCGGACGCCGACGCGTGGTTGCCGCCGCCGGTCGCACGAGTGTTGACCGCGGCGCTGGCGCGCCGCCGGCCCGCATCCCCGGTACCCGCCTTCGCCGCGCCCTTCGCCGCCGCGGCCGGCCTGCTGGAGTCCGCGCTCGCCGAGATCGACGAGACGGCCTGGGGCACGCCGAGCCCGGTGCGCGGCTGGACCATCAGCGACCTGGTCGCCCACCTGGCCGCGACCGACGGCCTGCTCGCCGCCGCGATCGGGATCGCGGCGGACCCACCGGTGGATCCGCACCAGAACACCGTCGCCCACAGCGAGCTGGTGATCGCCCACGCCCGTACCCGGCCGCCCGCGCACTCCCGTGAGCTGTGGCGGCACGGTGTCCAGGCGATCGCGGCACGGCTGCGCGCCGAACCGGCGCTGGCCAGCCGGATCGTCCAGGTCGGCGGCATCGAGATGGCCGTGGCCGACCACCTCGTCACGCGGGCCTTCGAGACCTGGATCCACGCCCGTGACATCGCCCAGGTGACCGGGCTGCGGCTGCCCAATCCGCTCGGGGAGCACCTGCACGCCATGTCCGGCCTTGCCGCGCGGCTGCTCGATCAGCTGTGCGCGTCCCATGCCCTGGGGCTCGGTACGCCGACGTCCGGCGGGTCCCCCGCCGGGGTGGTCCGGCTCACGCTCACCGGGCCAGGCGGAGGGTCCTGGCTGGTGCGGGTCGGCGCCGCCGGTCATGCCGAGGCTGCCGACGACGCGGCTCGCACCCCGCCCACGGCCGAGGTCTCCCTCCATACGGTGGAGTTCTGCCTGCTGGTCGGCGACCGCAGAACGCCCGGCGACCTCGACGTCGTCATCACCGGGGACGACGCCCTCGGCCGCAGGCTGCTCGCGCTCGCCCCGGCGCTGTCCGGCCCGTGAACAGTGACGAGTGCCCGGCAACAGGGGCGTGGATCCAGGACGGGAATCCCGGCGACCTGGCAGGAGTTCGCCACCCATCTCGACGCCTATGAGACGGCACACTTCGCCCCCGAGCCGGGCGGACGCGCTGTCGCGGACGCCACGCTCGCCCTGCTCACCACCTTCCCGCCCAGTCACCTCGCACCCGCGGCGCTGGTCAGGCGGTTCGCGCTCGGCCTGATGGACGACGGCCTGCACGGCGTTGGGCTACCCGCGGATCTCCCGGGCGGAACAGGCCGCATGCGCCGCGGCGGTACGGCTACGCGGGCCGGGTGGTGCGGTTCCTGCCGCCGCGCACCAAACCGTTGTACGCCCGCCAGCGGCCCAACATCCGTAGCTATCCCGACGGCTACGACGTCTCCCAGCTCGGCACCTTCCCGCGCGGCTGTCCGGTGGCACCGCCCGCACCGCCCGCACCGCCCGCACCGCCTGCACCGGACGCACCGCCCGCACCGGACGCTGCCTCCGCCTCGCCCGCTTCATAGGATCGTGGTATGGCGTCGCAGGAACTGACCGCGCGGGTCGACAGCTGGATCTGGTCCGTGCGGCTGGTCACGACGCGCTCGCAGGCCACCGCGGCCTGCCGCGCCGGGCATGTGCATCTCAACGGTGACCGGGTCAAGCCGGCCCATGCGGTACGCGCCGGGGACACGGTGCGGGTACGCCACGGCGGGCATGAGCGGATCGTCGTCGTCACCCGTGTCCTCAGCAAACGGACCAGCGCGGCCGTCGCCGGGGAATGCTTTATCGACCACAGCCCACCACCGGCACCCAGGGATGTCGCGGCGGTGGGTGCCCGCGACCGCGGCGCCGGACGTCCGACCAAGCGCGACCGCCGCGCGCTGGAACGCCTTCGTGACCACGAAAAACGCCAGCGTACCTCGTCGTCGCCCCCGGACACCCCGTCCCACGGGTGAGACGTTCGCCGCCGCTCCGGACGGGAAAACCGTCGGCGACGAGCGGACGGTTCGATGGCGATGACCGCCTCGGTGGTACCGCGATAGCACGGTTACCGGCACAATACGAAGAACGCGATCACAATCTCGGCATGATTCCGAGAAGAGCCGGAAACGGATGTCGATGCGAGGCGAGGACAATCCACGCCGGGTGCTGCGCCTCGCGCCGCACACCCCGTCACACCCCGCGTCCGATACCGCGGCGCGCGCGGACGACTTCCTCCAGCGCGCCAGCCGCGGTGACACCGATGCGTTCGCGGCCCTCTACGACCTGCTCGCCCCGCGGGTGCTGGGGCTCGTCCGGCGGGTGCTGCGGGACCCCGCGCAGTCCGAGGAGGTGACCCAGGAGGTGTTCGTCGAGGTGTGGCGGACCGCCGCCCGCTTCGACCCGGCCAAGGGCAGCGCGGTGGCCTGGGTCTGCACGCTCGCGCACCGCCGGGCCGTCGACCGCGTCCGCTCGGTCCAGGCGGCCACCGACCGGGAACGCCGCGCGGCCCTGCTCGGCCATCGGGACGGCGACGGTTTCGATGACGTCGTCGAGCAGGTCGAGGCGCGGCTCGAGCGTGAGCATCTCCGCCGCTGCCTGGACCACCTCACCGACAGTCAACGCGAATCGATCACGTTGGCCTATTATCGCGGGTACACCTACCGTGAGGTCGCGGAGTACCTGAAGGTCCCGGCTGGAACGGTGAAGACGAGGATGCGCGACGGCCTGATCCGGTTGCGTGACTGCCTGGGCGTCGGCCGATGACTCCCCCACGCCCGCCGTCCCCGGACATCCACGCGCTGACCGGCGCGTACGTCCTCGACGCCGTGGACGGCGACGAACGGGCGGTGGTCGAAGAGCATCTCGCCGGGTGTGACGTCTGTGCGCGGGAGGTGACCGAGCTACGGCTGACGGCGACGGCCCTGACCAGGGCTGACGAGGTGGAGCCGCCCGCGTCGCTGCGGGCTGCGGTACTCGCCCGGATCGCGACGGCCCCGCAGCTCCCGGCCCTGGACGACCGGCCGCGGGACGGGCGACGCCGTGGCCGGCCCCGTCACCCCCGCCTGCCGCGCCGGGTTACCGCGGCGGCCGCCGCGGCGCTGGTCGCGGTGACCGGGCTCGGCCTCACCGTGGCCGACCAGCAGCGACGTCTCGACAGCGAGCGCCAGCGTGCCGACCGGCTGAGTGCGCTCGCGACCGCAGCCCTGTCACGTTCAGCGGCCATGCCGCTGGCTGGCGGCGGGAGCCTGGCCGTGGTGGCGGTGGCCGGCAACGCGCTGGTCTCAGCGCGGGACCTGCCTGTGCTCACCGGCGGGCGGGTGTACCAGTTCTGGCTTGCCGGCCTGAACCCTGCCAGCCCGGACGGGGTGCGGTCCGCGGGTATCGCCGACGGCCGCGCGGTCGCCGTCGACCGTCTGCTCACCGGCGTCGGTGACGCCCGTTCCATAGTCGTCACCGCGGAGCCCGCCGGCGGTTCGGCGCGGCCAACCACCCCCATGCTGGTTGACGCGCCCATCCGCACCTGACCAGGCCGCGTTCCCGCGCGGTGAACATACTGCGACCAGACGCTCGCTCCCCGGCAGGCAGGGATCCTCGCCGCACGTGCGCATCACTGCGCCGCGGTGAGCGCACACGCCGCGGCCACGGCCACGGCCTCGGTCAGCCCCGGATGGTCCAGCGCGGGCAGCAGCGCCCCCGGCTCCGCCTGCGCGGCCAGGGCGTACGCGGCGGCCAGCCGGGCCGCGGGGGTGATCGACATCCGGGTGGTAACGGCCGCGGTGACAAGACCGGGCAGGGCGTGCAGCGGGCGCGGTCCGGTAGTGGCGGCCAGCAGCGGCGGTGGGGTCTCCAACCGGGTACGCAGTACCGGCACGCTCCGCGGCGGTGCCGCAAGGCCCATGAGATCGATGACAAGGTCCGTCTGGTCGGCAACGGCGTGCAGCGCCTGGATGCCGTACTCCACCGGATCATAGAGAGTGATGTCGCCGATCCCCGCGGCGACCAGGAGACCAGCCAGGTCACCGCCTCGTGCCGGGTCCACAAGCACGACCCGCGCTCGGCCTGGATCGATCGCCCGCGTACGCAGCGCGTTGACGGCCGCGGCGGTGGCGGCCACGGCCAGCCCGTCGTTGACCGCGTCCAGCACCAGGTGGGACGCGGCGCCGAAGGCGGCGCGGGCGGCATCGATGTGACGGATGTGGGTGTGCACCAGAACGGTCGCGGCAAAGCCCGGAGCGAGCATCCGGATGACGCTCGCAAGCTCGTCGGCGCCGTGCGTGGCGACCGGCAGGGGGATGACGTCCAGGCCGGTTGCCCGCTGCAGGTGGACGGCCTGCGACTCCACCGCGGGCAGAGCGGTTTCGGCGGGTAGCGGTTCGAAGTCCAGGACGGCGCTGGCGTCGGTGAGCAGCGCGATCCGGCGGGACCGGCCGGTGTACCGGTCGGTGTGGCGGGGATGGGCGGCGAGATGGGTGATGACGCGCCGGTCCGCGTCGGCGTCCAGCAGCGCGACGTCATGACCGGTGGTGACCGCGGCACGCACCTGTTGGGCGAGCTTGCCGGCGGACGCGGTGGAGAAGACAAGGTCCTCGGTGTGCAGCAGATCGGCGCCCAGAGCACGGCGCAGCGCGTCGGTCAACCGGGTCAGGGTGCGGGCGCTGTCGGCGTCCAGGACAATGCGGCGCGCACCGGTGGGGTCACCTTCGTCGGCCTGGCAGGTGACGGTGCCCGGCACGTCCGCGATGACCGACCGGACCACGGCGACCGCGTGCGGCGGGACACGGATCTGAATGCTGTAGGCGGGATTCACCCCAGCGGGACTCGGCGTCAGCACGTCCCCTCCACCCGCGGCCGAGACGGCCGAAACACGGCTTGACCAACGTGTCGCGAACGACGTGTCGCGCCAGAAGAACCAGAACGTCACGACCGCGGCGCCCATGCGACGCTCCGCTCAGCCTCGCGTGGCTGCGCGAGCAGCCCCTTGTGCCCTGCGAGCATAGCCCGGAGCACCGATGCCGAGGAGAGCCCTATGCGGATTGACATCTGGTCCGACCTCATCTGCCCGTGGTGCTGGATCGGTAAGCGCCGATTCGAGCAGGCGCTGATCAGTTTCCCCCAGCGCGACCAGATCGAGGTCGTCCACCATTCTCTCCAGCTCGACCCGGCCATGCCCACCGATCGCGTCGTGCGCCAGACCGACATGCTGGTCGCCACATACGGCATGACCCTGGCGCAGGCGCGGGCGAGCCAGCTCGCGCTGGAACGCACCGCGGCCACCGTCGGCCTCGAATACCACCTGGCCGACAGGGTCGTCGGCAACACCGCTGGCGCGCACCAGCTCGTGCAGCTGGCCGGCGACCGCGGCGTCCAGGACGCCGTCGTCGAGCGCCTCTACCGGGCACACTTCACCCAACAGCGATCATTGTTCGATCATGAATGCCTGATCGGGCTTGCCGGCGAGGCCGGCCTGGACCCGGACGAGGCCCACCGCGTGCTCGCCGAGGGCACCTACGCCGACGCGCTGGACGCCGACGCCCGACAGGCGCGGGCACTCGGTGCCACCGGTGTGCCGTTCTTCGTCATCGACAACAGGTACGGGGTCTCGGGCGCCCAGCCCCCGGAGATCTTCATCGAAGCGCTCTCCCATGCCTGGGCCGATACCCATCCGGCCGAGGAACGAGCTGAAGAAGCGATGACCCATCCAGCATAATTTTGTTAACAAAAACAAGAGTGACCGGCAACAGGGGACACGGCATCACCGAATCCCGTCTTCGGCCGTTCCCCTCCGTTCACCCAGCACCGGCCGGCGCACATAGTCCATAGCCCTCGGCGATATGTCCATGGATGTCTACCAGCGTCCGTCGGTGCAGGTCACAGCCTCGGGATGCGGGTTTGATGTTGGCGCGGGTGGCTTCGGGTAGGCATGGTGCCAGTGCTGCGAGCGATGTGACCTGGCGGTCGGGGCTGTCGATGGTGCGCGATCGACAGCGCTGCGTCCAAGACGGTGGTACGGGTGCGCCGTCGCGCGCTGATCAGGTTACGCGAGCGGTACCCGAGCCCGCTCGGTCACGTGCCGCTGAGGGCCTTGCGGAGATCCTTCATCAGTAGGAAGAGGTGCATGGGGTCAGTAGGGCCGGCCTCGAACGTCGCCAGCCGGAGGCAGAAGTCACGGGCGACCTCGTTCTCACAATGGATCAGCAGGGCCCGTACACCGATGACCTCACCGGCCACAGCGACGCGGCGCATTGCGTCGACCACCAGCGCCCGGCCGAGCCCGGCACCCTGGACGGACAGGTCCACGCCGAGCCGGGTGAGGATCACCACCGGCTGGTGATAGCGGCCCACGCCCTGGGTCAGCCGCCGCGGCGCCTGGGCCGGCGCGACCGACCCGGCCGCCAGCGCGTAATAGCCCACCACCCGCTGATGTGCGTCATCGGTTCCGGTGACCACGTACACCCGGGAGGAGCCGGACTGGTGCGCCTGCAATGCGTGCGCGGTCAGCCAGGCTGACTGCGCCGCCGACCCGCAGTCGAACCCGGCCAGCATGTGCGTTGCGGCCAGCGGCTCGACCGGGCCGAACGGGCCGGTCACCGACCGGCCTGACCCGGCTCCAGGTGATCGAGGACGGTGGGCGTGGTCAGCAGTTCCCGCAGCCCCGGCACGTCGGCCGCCGGCCGGTCAAGTGCATGATCGAAAGCCTGCCAGCTCGCCTCGTCCAGGACGAAGACCCGCCGATCGGCCAGGATATCGGCCGCGGCATCGGTCGCCGCCTTCAGCACGAACGCCGACACTGTACTGCCCGCAGCCGAGCTGGCAGCCTCCAGCAGAGCTTTCTGCGCCGGCTCCACCCTCAGATGCATCCGCTCATCCTTCGCACTAGTCACCCCACGAGTGTACGTACAACGTACACATCACACTAGCGCTCGCTGGCGATCCCCCGCGCTCTCGGCCCTGGTCGCTCTGAGGGAGGGACGCCACCAGAACGGCGAAAACCCCGGCGGTATCAAGCGGTGGAGACGACACCCGACGCCCGCCTCGTGCTGGGACCCGAACCTCGAAAATTCGTACGCGGGGCTGGTTGGGCAGGGAGCTGGCGCGGTGACGCGTGAGCGCTCCGTTTCCAGCTCCCTCCCGTCGATTCCGTGACGGACGTCCACCCCCGTTGCAGTACAACTGCAGTACAGTGCCGTTCTCGTCCGCAGTGACGGAATGTGAAGAAGTGTCCGATCCGCCATCGAGACGGCGTGGCGCGTAGCGCTCGCCGCCGGGTGCATGCCGATCATGTCCGCTACAGTCGAGAGGGCGGTGAGCGTCCAGCAGGTAGGCGGCAGCCCGGTCTGGCGACGGACTGTGTTGCTGATCCGGGCGGCATTCGGCGTACTGTAGATCGTATGAGTCGGGTGGTTCACGTGCCTTACACCGTCGAGCAGGACGAGACCGGCTGGTTTTGCGCACGTGCCGCTCTCCCGGGCGGCGGGGCCAATGGGGAGGGCCGGACTCGGGGCGAGGCGATCGAAGACCTGCGTGCAGCGTTGGAAGGTTGGTTCGCCGAGTTCGGCGCGCCGGACGAGCTGGCGGTGACGGTCGGCGTGGCCTGATGCCGCCGGTCCCCGCGCTACGTGGCGCCCAGGTGGTCAAGGCGCTGGAAAAGGCCGGTTTCACCGTGGCGCGGATCCACGGCAGTCACAACATCATGAAGCATGAGGACGGACGCCGTACGACGGTCCCGGTTCACGGGGGCCGTGATATTCGGCCCGGTACGTTGCGGGCTGTTCTTCGGGATGCGGGCCTTACCGTCGATGACCTGCACGGCTTGCTGTAAGCAGCGATCATGAGATACGTCACTGGAGACTGATCCCCGAACCTACGGATTATGAGCTGTCGTGCACTTCGTCCGCTTATATCCGCTGACGTCCGTCAGTGCAGGTCACAGGCTTGGCTCTTTCCGTGGACGTACGCCGACGTCCGTAGTCATCAGCCGGCATGGCTGCCACGTCAGGGCAGATGAACATGTAATCCGTAGTTTGCTTCGAGACGCCCACCGGCGTCCGTGGCCGTCCGCAGGCTCAGGTTGCCGGCGCATCCTCGTCCGCCGACATCCACGGCGGTCCCCAGCCATCCGTCGCCTGTCAGGTTGGCTGTTACCGGTGCGGGCTCCCGGCACTGCCCGATCCGCGGATCAAGGGACACACGCATACTTTCTCGGTCCGCTCCCGTCCACCACGCCGACGTGTGTCACCGAGTCGGCGGCGTCGACGCCCTCCGCCGAGGTCCTGCGGGGCCAGCAGCACACCCGTGTACGATCCGGCTCGTCCTTGAGTTACGCCCAGTCGGCGTAGGCCTGCGGTGCCTGGATATCAAGGACATGTCAATTGGTGTAATGGTTAACACACCCGCTTGCGGGAGTTTTCGGGTTCGACTCCCGAGTCGGCGGAGCGAAGTCTCCTTTCGGTCGGCTTCCTTGCGCTGGCTTTGGAATCGGGGATGGCTGAGATGGTTCTTGACCTTCACTCTCTTCACAAGAAGAACGCCTTGGCGTTGCACCGAGCATTTGACTGCATCAGTCGCTTCAGTTCGCGAACGTCATCCGCGTTAAGCATGACCAACCGTTTCGGGCTCCCAATGTTGAGCGTTTCCGACCGCCCGGCGGATTCCGGGCAAAGCGGCGGCCAGGACAGTACTGAACCAGACGGAGAAAGTATGTTCCACACGCCACTCCCGCAGCTCGGGCGGAGTGAAAAATCTGAATTCCACCACCTCGGTAGGGTCGATGTTTAGCGGCGGATCCACCATTCCGACGAAGAGGTGATTGTACTCGCGCTCGATGAGCCCGGAGTCTGGATCAGTACAGTGGTACTGCGTGGTGCCCGCACCTTTCAGGTCCCGGGGTGTCACTCCCAGCTCCTCGCTGACTCGGCGGGCCGCTGCTTCGTACGGAAGTTCGCCGAGGAAAGGATGACCGCAGCAGCTGTTCGACCAGACGCCCGGTGAGTGGTACTTGGTCAGCGACCTACGCTGCACGAGCATTCTGCCGGTCCGGTCGAACAGGAACACAGAAAAGGCGCGATGGAGTTGACCGGGGGCAGTGTGGGCAGCGAGTTTCTCCGCTTGGCCGATGGTGGCGCCCGCCTCATCGACCAGCTCAAGCACGACTGTTCCTGCGGATATAGAGATCAAGTTCTATCCTTCGCTCGACGGATACGCTCCATACGTATCACGCAACACTTGCGGTGGTCTACAGCATTCTTTGTCGACTTGGATCGGCTTATCCTTCATCGCCATCAGACGATTGAGGCCATGGGGCTATTCCATGCCTTCATAAGGGCCACCAGCTGCCCGCAATAGCTGCGTTCCGCCTTCATATAGTTCGTCCCCTCGGGGCCGAATGACCAGGCGACGGCGTTCATCTCTTCCTCGTCGTGGGACGGGGCGGTGCGGAAGAATATCCGCAGGCGCTCGTCGATGGAAGGGAACTCTCCCAGGGGCAGCCTGAGGGCGTAGAAGCCCACTCTTTGTATCACTCCATCGTCGACCGACATCGTGACGGAAAAAGTATATCCGTCCGGCGCGGTGAATTTCGACATGTCCTTCAATACGGCGTCGCCGGGCATCTTTCCCCGGGCAAGCGAGATGAATTGCTCGCACTGTTGCGGAGTTATCTGCTGTGCAGTCCGAAAATAGATGTTCGCGGTGTCGTGGTGGTAGTCGACGGCTACGTGCCGAACCGCGACCAAGCCCAAGTCCCGGAACAGCGGCTCATGCCGGCGAATCGGTTCAGGTACGGCGGGTACGGCCAGGATATCCTCTACGGGCCGTATTCCCCCAAGATAGAGCCAGGTTTTCGAAAGCCCACGCTCCGCATCGAAGTCGCAAAGCTCGGTCGGAGTACCTCCGTATAGATCACCCCAGGAATTGATCAAGTAAGCCATCTTGTTGTCCGGGCTGAGTAGTCCCGCGCGAACGGCTACACCTATGGTGTCCGTCACCCTACGCTCGTAAAAGCGGTAGTTGAGCGTGGCCCCGGGCTTGTCGGTGGCCCGCCAGAGAACAGCGCCCTCATGGAAACTCTGGGCGTAGGCGTTGACGACCGTCCGCGTGACGGACTCCGAATACCCTGAGCCGATCGCGTCGGCCGTGGTCTTGGCGTCCCGCAGAAACTGCTGGGCTGAGAACTGCGACGGCAATGAAGTCATTACAAATCCAATCCATCTCGGTGGGCGTATTGAACAAGTCGTTTTCCAGACCCGGCCGGATTCGACGATTCCAGGGCTGCTCCGATATTATTCTACCCCCGACGGTTGGCAGGTGTACGGAGCTCGCAGCGATGACCGCTAACTTGGAGAACCGGCTGCCGCGCCTGAATGAGCGGGACCGCGCATGGCATTGGCCTATAGAAGTGTGGTCCTGAGTACGGGGGAATAGGTGCCGTCTATAGAGCCACGAGCCCGCGCCCAGGGAGATCGTGATACCCGCTTTCGAGCTCGACAAAATACGCACCGTGGACCCGCCCTTTCGATACGTAGTTTGACGCGTGGAGCCGCGCCGTAGCGACGCCGGAGAAAGCGCACACCGTCAGCCCATCAAGAATTCGTTGCCGCCGTCATCTGCCAGTTCCACCGCGCAACGGATGTACTGATGCCATCCAGACTGTGTGGATATGAGCAGGCGGGCTGCCCCCACCCCCTACGCGGCACTGAAGTTTCGGGTGTCAGCCCCCCGTATCCGCGATGCCGGAACGCATAACCGCTCGGCGACCTGACATATAACGACTGTCATGCCCGTGGATCGGAGGCTTCGATCAGAGCGCGGGCGCTCTGCCGCGCTAGTGTCTGGGCGCATGGGCAGTCCCAGGGAGTGAGTTCGTCGACTTCAGTTGGCCCATCTCAGCAACGAGACGCAGCCCCACCCGTCATCGTTTAGAGCGCCCGGCAATAGGGGAATGGATCAAGGAGCGGGGCTGGAGTGCGTGCATCGCAAGGCTGCGGAGGGAGCCACCCTGGTGCTCTGGGTGGCGACCGACGACAACGCGGCGAGGTGCGTGCCCCAGCCCCGCGACGCCGCGTCCCCTATTGCCGGTCGCTCTTAGTAACGCGACCTGGCCCCCAGTCCACGAGCGCCATCAACTATGGAACGTGACCACGGCGCCGGCTCCCTGCCCCACCGAGACCGGGGCCGACCGACGGCAACCCGGAGCTGGCCGCGTGGTTCGCCGCGTACTTCCAGCCGCAGCATGAGGCCGTCGCCCTTCACTGGTTTCTGCGGCAACTTGGCAGGTCATTTTTCCGGGGCGCAAGCATAGATGGAGGCCGGTATGGAACAGCAGCCGAGAAAGCGCGCGGCGGGCGATCCGCCCGTCGCGCACCGCTGGTGTCGGACTTCCTATTGTGTCCACGTTCCTCATCGCTGGCCCCAAGCGGCGATGGAGGCCATTCCAAGGTCGACGAAGTCGCCACGAGTGATCTGGTCAAGGACAGTGTCGATGTCCCCGGGCTCGAGGCCGTACGATGTAATATATGGCTCGAGTTGCTGAATGCTCTTCTGCCAAAATTGGGTCATCGGGCGTAGGCCGCCGACGACTGGCAGAAGACAATCCATGCTGATGGAACTCAGCCCGAGTTCGCGTAGGGGCTGCGGATATTCGCGTGCCCACGTATGATCGGTCCCGAACCGTTCTTCGACGACTGCCATCAGCGCCATGCTGACCCTGCGAAAGGCGCTATTTGTCGAGGAGCCGAGGGGAAATCCTGCTGGATCCTCGATCACCAGCCAGCCGCCGGGGGAAAGCCAACGGGCCACTTTGGCAAGGTCGAGGACTCGACTTCGTTGATGGCAAAAAACCCATCGGGCGTGAATGACGTCGAATGAACCAGGCGGAAATTCGTCAGCTGTTATATCGTGCTGAAGGAACTGGAGGTTGCCGAAGGGGGATGCGTGCAGAAAACGCAGGTCCAGATCTGTCGCGGTTACCATCCCGTCGGGACAGCGGACGGCCAACCACTGGGCGACGGTTCCGAGGCCTGTGCCTATATCGAGACACCGCCAGTCGGGTGCAGGGCCGAGTGCGTCGAGCCGGCGAAAGGTAGCTGGGTCGAGTTCCTCGGCAAGAGCGGCAAGTCGCGTGTACTCGTTCTCGCCGTGATGAGCGTAAATTTCTTTACCGTAGGAGTCATGCCCTGTTACCACCTGTGTACCTTTCAGCTTGCACCGCGGGTGTCGCGGATCGACAGTGTCGCGGATCGCGGGGGGTTCGCGCCCGTGATAATCATATGATCATCCAGCTCCAATATCCAGTGACTATACAGATCGGAAGAATGATGTCAATTCCTTTGATGGTGGTTCGTTATGTTCGGCGTGGATTCGATAGATCCACTCCGCAATAAAACGGGCATTGTCGCTGGTCGGGCGATGAATCCTGGGTGGCGATCATGGATGAGCTGCGCCGCGGCGCTGACGGTCATGAGGGCCTGGAGTGGACGGTCGGGGTCGGCTCCGGGGTGGTCTGCGCTCACCAGCACGCCGCAGGTGCCCATAACCGGCCGCCCGCCGACATCCCGCGCAGGTTTTCGCGTGTACCGAGTTGAGCCTGGGGGGCTCGGTTCGAATGGCCTGACTTGGCTCACGCTGATCGCTCCAACAAGGTCGCAGGTCTGCGACCTGCGGCGTTGCCTCGTCCTGCGGTGAAAAGTGCGCACTAACCACCTGCCATTGCCCCGGACCCCTCCTTAAACGTCGGCCGGGTGCTGAGCGGCGCTGGGGATTCCGACGTATGGCGCGGATTCCGGGCAAGCTGGGTGTGCAAGCCCCGCGCCCGTCGTCGCGAACGTCCGCACCTCGCTGCGCCGGGCGCCCCCGCGCCCGGGTGCCCGGGTGCCCGCACCGCCACCACCGTGTCCCGGTACACATCCAACCCGGCAACACGATCGATCAGCACATCCATAGATGACCGCCTCCC